>DASUXN010000032.1:0-2126 GCA_036377875.1 Acidimicrobiales bacterium | reverse complement strand
GCCTGCCCGGCATCCAGGTGGCGGGCAAGACGGGCACCGCCCAGACCGGCCTCGACACGAACCACGTGTGGTTCATCAGCTTCGCCCCCGCCAACGACCCCCAGATCGCGGTGGCCGTGATGCTCGAGAACCTGCCCGTGGCGAGCGAGGCGACGGGTGGCGGTCTGGCCGCTCCCATCGCCCGGGCCGTCATCCAGTCCGCGCTGGCCGGCTGACGCATGCAGCCAGCCCCGGTACCCCCCCTAGGCTTGTAGGCCCATGGCGCAACGGGTGTTCAGCGATCGCTACGAGATCGTCCGCCACCTGGCCCGGGGTGGGATGGCCGAGGTGTACCTGGCCCACGACCGCCTCCTCGACCGGCCGGTGGCCCTCAAGGTGCTGTTCCCCGAGTTCGCCAGCGACCGTTCGTTCGTGGAGCGGTTCCGCCGGGAGGCCCGAGCCGCAGCGAACCTCAACCACCCCAACATCGTGTCGATCTACGACTGGGGCGAGGAGAGCGGCACCTACTTCATCGTCATGGAGTACGTGGACGGGCGCACGTTGCGTGAGGTCATACGCGCCGACGGTCCCCTCCACCCCACTCGAGCGGCCGAGATCGGGGCCGACATCGCCGCCGCCCTCGGCTTCGCCCACCGCAACGGCCTGATCCACCGCGACGTCAAGCCCGGCAACGTGATGATCGCCGGCCTGGTGAAGGTCACCGACTTCGGCATCGCCCGCGCCGGCGACCCCAACGAGAGCCTCACCCAGACGGGGGCGGTCATGGGCACCGCCACCTACTTCTCGCCCGAGCAGGCCCAGGGCCACCAGATCGACCCCCGCAGCGACGTGTACTCCCTCGGCGTAGTGCTCTACGAGATGGTCACGGGACGCCCCCCGTTCACCGGCGACAGCCCCGTCGCCATCGCCTACCAGCACGTTCGCGAGGACCCCGTCCCCCCCACCCGCCTGAACCCGGACGTGCCCGCCCCCTTCGAGGCCATCGTCATGCAGGCCAAGGCCAAGCGCGTCGACGACCGGTACACGTCGGCCGACGCCCTGCGGGCCGACCTCCTGCGCTTCGCCCAGGGCCGGCCGGTGGCGGCCATGTCGTCGGCGGCGGCGACGGCAGCGGGGGTCGCGGGGGCGGCGACGGGAGCGGCGGCCGCCACCGCGGCGGCAGTTCCGACGGGCGTGATGCCCTCGGCCGCGGGCGACTCGGCGGCGACGCAGATGATGGCGGGGGCCGAGGGGACGCGCATGATGCCCGGCCAGCAGACCGAGATCGTCGAGGAGGAGTACGACGAGCGGCCTCCCGCCCGGACCAGCACCTACATCGTCATCCTGGCCGTCCTGCTGGCCATCCTGGCCGGCTTCCTGTTCCTCCTGGCCCGCACCCTCGGGGTGGGCAACGCCGAAGACGTAGTCGTTCCGGGGGTGGTGGGGCAGAGCCAAGAGCAGGCCCAGCGCACGCTCAACGACGCCGGTCTGCGAGCGGAGATCAGGAACAGCCCCGATGCCAGCAACGAGCCCGGCCGGGTGCTCGACCAGGACCCCGACGAGGGCGCCCGCGTGGAACGCAACTCGAAGGTCGTCCTCACCGTCGCGGGCGCGGCCGAGCAGATAGAGGTGCCCAACGTGGTGGGCCAGCGGTTGGCAGCGGCCCGGGACACCCTCGAGGATGCCGGGTTCACCGTCACCACTCGCGACGAGCCCGACGACGACGCTCCCCAGGGCGAGGTGACCGCCCAGTCGCCGCGGGCCCGGGAACGGGCGCCGAGGGGATCGGCGGTCCAGCTGACCGTGTCCAGCGGCCGGGCCCGGGTCCAGGTGCCGTCGTTGTTCAACGTGCCCGAGTCAGAAGCGGCGTCCCAACTTCGGGACCTGGGCTTCGACGTCGAGCGTGTCCTGACCGCCGACGCCAGCGTGGCCAGTGGCCGGGTCGTCCGTACCGAACCGGGCGCGGGCACGCCCCTGGAGAAGGGCTCGACGGTCACACTGGTCGTGTCGAGCGGACCGCCGGCGACCACCGCCGCCCCCACCACCGCGCCGGCCACTACCTCGCCGCCGACCACCGCGTCGCCGACCACTTTCCCCAGCATCACCTTCCCGACCACGACCTCGACGACCCGCCAAGGCCAGAACTA
>DASUXN010000031.1:0-2272 GCA_036377875.1 Acidimicrobiales bacterium | reverse complement strand
CGGGCGTGGTCCGCAGGACCCGGGTGCCCGCCCCAAAATGCAGTAGCCTGATTCGATGCTCACGGCGTTGGTCGTCGTGGTCCACGTGATCGTCTCGTTGGGCCTCATCCTGCTCGTCCTGCTCCACAGCGGCCGAGGTGGCGGCCTCTCCGACATGTTCGGAGGTGGCATGGGCGCAGCCGCCGGTTCGACCGTCGTCGAGCGCAACCTCGACCGGATCACCGTGGCCAACCTGGTGATCTTCGCCTTCACCACGGTCATCCTCGCGCTTCGGCTCCAGTAGCTCTCCGCCAGGCAGGATGACCGTCGACGCTGGGCAGACGCTGGTCGATGAGCAGCTCCCCGGCGACGGACCGGGCGAGCGGCTGCTCACCGTCCGGGGGCTGACCAAGCACTTCCCCGTCACCAAGGGCGCGATCCTCCGCCGCCAGGTGGGCGCCATCCACGCCGTCGACGACGTGTCGTTCGCGGTTCAGAAGGGCGAGACGTTTGGTCTCGTCGGTGAGTCGGGCTGCGGAAAATCCACCACCGCCCGCCTCGTGCTCAAGCTGCTGCCCGCAACCGCCGGCGAGGTCGAGTTCGACGGGCGGTCGATCTTTCCGCTCGGCGCCAAGGAGACCCGGGCGCTGCGGGCGGAGATGCAGATCGTCTTCCAGGACCCCTTCGCCTCGCTGAACCCCCGACACACGGTCGGCCAGATCGTGGCCGAGCCGCTGATCGTCCAGGGCCGCTCCCGCAAGGAGGCCAAGGCCCGGGTGGAGGAGCTCCTGGTGCTGTGCGGGCTCAACCGCGAGCACGCCTCCCGCTATCCCCACGAGTTCTCCGGCGGCCAGCGCCAGCGGGTTGGCGTGGCTCGGGCCCTGGCCCTCAACCCCAAGCTGGTCATCCTCGACGAGCCCGTCTCCGCTCTCGACGTGTCGATCCAGGCCCAGATCATCAACCTGCTCGACTCCCTCCAGGACCGGATGGGCCTGACCTACGTGTTCATCGCCCACGACCTGTCGGTCGTCCGCCACATCAGCGACAAGGTCGGGGTCATGTACCTGGGCCAGCTCGTCGAGGTGGCCGACCGGGACAGCCTCTACGAGCGCCCGAAACACCCCTACACGGTCGCCCTGCTGTCGGCTGTGCCCATCCCCGACCCAGCACGGGAGCGCAAACGGCAGCGGATCATCCTCCAGGGCGACGTCCCGTCCCCGGCCAACCCGCCGCCGGCGTGCCGCTTCCACACCCGCTGCTGGAAGGCCCAGGAGGTGTGCCGGACCGTCGCTCCCCCCCTCGAGCAGAAGCTGCCGGGGCACTGGGCGGCGTGCCACTTCCCCGAGACGCGCGAGGTTCTGTGACCGGCGGTCGGCGTCGGCTCGTCACGCTCGTCCTGGCCCTCGCCATGGCCGCGTCGGCGTGCGCCGGATCGGACAGCCGGGCCGGGGCGCCGGACGGCATCCTGCGCATCGGTCTTGAGCGCCCGCAATCGCTCGACCCGGCCCGGGCCCAGTATGTAGCCGACCTGCTCGTGGTCGACCAGCTGTTCGACGGCCTCACCAGCTACGACCCGGCCAGTCTCGAGGTCCGTCCCAGCGTGGCCGGTCGGTGGGAGGTGACCCCGGACCAGAAGTCGTGGACGTTCTTCCTGCGTGAGGGGGCGAAGTTCAGCAACGGCCGGGCCATCACGTCGGAGGACGTCAAGTACACGCTGGAGCGGATCGCGGCCAAGGGCTCCGACTCGCCCGCGGCGCCGCAGCTCGAGCCGGTCGTGGGGTTCACGGCCCTGAATGTGGACGGGAAGGCATCCGGCCTGGACGGGGTCAGCGCCCCCTCGGCGGGCACTGTGAAGATCGACCTCGCCTACCCCCTCTCCTCGTTCGCAGCCGTGCTCGGGCACCCCTCGTTCGGCATCGTTCCGAGAGAAGCAGTCGAAGCGGCCGCGCCCAAGTTCTCCGAGCAGCCCGTCGGCAGCGGACCGTTCATGTTCCGCTCCCGCAGCCTCGAAGTCCTCCGGCTGATGCGCGCCCCCGGGGCCACGACGGAGCTGGACGGGATCGAGGTCTTCATGGGCCGCGACGGCGACGGTCCCTACTCGGCCTTCCTCCGCGGCCAGCTCGACTGGACGGCGGTGCCGACCGAGCGGGTGGACGAGGTCGTGCAGGACCGGGGCCGGACCGGTTTCTCGCCCTACCCCGCCGAGCTGTTCTACGGCTTCAATCTGCGCAACTCCAAGTACCAGGACGCCCGCTTCCGGGAAGCGATCATCCGGGCCATCGATCGCGAGTCG
>DASUXN010000030.1:0-3460 GCA_036377875.1 Acidimicrobiales bacterium | reverse complement strand
CAACCTTCCCTGGACCGCCTACCTCCCGGGGGCTCTCACCGGAGCGGTCGGCCTCGGCGTGCTCAAGGCGGCCGGAGGGATCCTCGTGCCGCGGCTGGTGGCCTCGGCATCCGCCCTGTACGGCTCGTTCGCGGTGATCTTCGCCATCCTCGGCTGGCTGCTGCTGTTCGGCCGGCTGCTCGTCTACGCCGCCACGGTGAACGTCATCCTGTGGGAGGAGAAGCACGGCACGGTCACCGTCGACCTGCCCGTGCCCAAGGTGCCGGGCGACGTGCCGGTCGAGGCGACGCGGGCGGGCGACGCCATACCTCGCCACGACGGCCTCGCCGCGCCGGCCTAGCCGCCGCCGCCTAACAGCCCTCGGGCCTGGTCGACGTCCCTGGCCATCTGGGCGACCAGGGCGTCGACCGAGTCGAACTTGGTCTCGTCCCGCAGGCGGGCGGCGAAGCGCACCCGGGCCGCCTCGCCGTACAGGTCGCCGTCGAAGTCGAGCAGGTAGGCCTCGAGGGTGGGCACCGCGCCGTCGCCGTCCAGGAAGGTGGGTCGGCGGCCGACGGATATGGCGGCGGCGTGCACCGTCCCGCCCGGCCGCTCGTACCAGCCGGCGTAGATGCCCAGGCCGGGCAGGAGCAGGACGGGATCGAGAGCCACGTTGGCAGTGGGATAGCCGAGGGTGCGGCCCCTCTGGTCGCCCCGTACGACCGTGCCCCGAAGCTCGTACTCCCGGCCCAGCAGGCGGGCGGCGGCGGCCACGTCACCGGCGGCCACATGACGGCGTATGGCGGTCGACGAGACCGGCCCCCGCACGCCGGGCACCTCCACCGGCCCCAGCCCCACTGTCTCGAACCCCCAGCCCGCCCCCAGTTCGGCCAGAAGCGCGACGTTGCCGCGCCGCCGGCGGCCGAAGTGGAAGTCCTCGCCGACGACCACGAGCCGGGCGGCCAGGGCATCCACCAGGACCTCCCGCACAAAGTCCTCGGGCTCCTCCTGGGAGCGGGCGTGGTCGAAGGGGACCACCACCACCTCGTCCACGTCGCCCGTGGCCCGTAGGACCTCGAGCTTCTGGTCGAGGTCGGTCAGCAGCCGGGGGGCCGACTCCGGCCGCACCACACTGGCGGGGTGGCGGTCGAAGGTGACGACCACCGTTCGCAGCTGGGATGCGTCGGCTCGCCGCCGCAGCTCCCGCAGGACGGCCTGGTGGCCCAGGTGGACGCCGTCGTAGGCGCCGATGGTGACCGCGGCAGGGAGCACTACGGCACGGTAGCGAGGACTACCGCGGGCTTGGCTCGACCTTCGCCGTGGCCCTGGTAGACGGCCAGAAGTCGTCCGCCGGCGTCGACGACCGCCCACGGCCCCTCCCCGCCGTCGGGGACGCCCAGCGCCTGCCGGTCGAGGACCTTGCCGTGGCCCACCGCGGCGACGAGGTCCGGGTCGGACAGTACGATGCGGGGCCGGCCTCGCAGGGCCTCGGCCGGCACGAGTACGTCGGCCGGGCCGACGTCGCCCAGCGGGCGGGCGTCGTCCAGAGAGAAGGGGCCGACGGCGGTGCGGCGCAGGTTGCGCAGGTGCGCCCCGCCGCCCAAGGCGGTGCCCAGGTCGGCGGCCAGGGTGCGCACGTAGGTGCCCGACGAGCAGTCCACGTCCACCGCGAAAACGCCCGCCTCGGCCGCAGGCTCGACGTCGAAACGGAACACGGTGACGGGTCGGGCCGCCCGTTCGACCTCGATCCCCTCCCGGGCCAGCTCGTGGAGGCGGCGTCCCCCGACCTTCACGGCCGAGACCATGGGCGGGACCTGGAGGATGTCGCCCATGAGACCGGCGGCGGCGGCCCTGACCTCATCGAGGCGGACCGTGGACATGTCCCACTCCCCCACCACCTCGCCCGACGAATCGAGGGTCGACGTAGCCGTGCCCAGCACGACCTCGCCCCGGTAGCGCTTGGGCAGGTCGGACAGGAAGCGCAGCAGGCGGGTGGCCGCTCCGAGGCCGACCAGCAGCACTCCCGTGGCGTCAGGGTCGAGGGTGCCGCCGTGGCCGACGCGCCGTTGGCCGAAGATGCGCCGGCAGCGTCCCACCACGTCGTGGGACGTCATGCCTGCGGGCTTGTCGACGACCACCAGGCCGTCTATCTGCTTCGCCAGATCAGCTGCCGTTGAGAACGGGCAGGCGCCGGCGGATGGCCGCCAGCACCTCGGGCACTGACTCCTCGGAGAGGAAACCGGCGGCGGCCCGGTGGCCGCCGCCGCCGAAGTCGACAGCCAGCTTGCTGACGTCGTAGTCGTTTACCGCTCGGAGGGACACCTTGGTGCCCTCGGGCGTCTCCTTGAGCACGGCCGAGACGTCGGCCTCGGACGTGCGCCGCACCAGGTCGATCAGGCCCTCGGTCTCCTCCATGAGCACGCCGTGGCGGGCCAGGTCGTCGGCCAGCACCCACGTGGCCACGAACCGACGGTCGGGGTCGTACTCGGCCCGGTCGATGGCCTCCGCCGCCAACTTCAGGTAGGCGAGGCGGTGCTCCTCGAACAGCTTGCGGGTGATCTCGCCGATGGGGAGCTGGAACCCGGACAGCTCCTGGGCCAGAGCGAACACTTCCGGCGTGGTGTTGTCGTACTGGAACCGTCCCGTGTCGCACACCACGCCGGTGTAGAGGCACATGGCGGCGTCGCGGTTGAGGTCCCACCCCAGCAGCTGGACGAGCCGGCGGACCACGACCGCCGACGCGGCGGCGTCGGGGTCGATGACGTTGATCGTGCCGTAGCCGTCGTTGGACACGTGGTGGTCGATGACGATCAGCTCCCGGGCCGAGCGGGCGGGGTGTCCCAGCTCGGCCAGGCGGCCGATCGACCCGCAATCGAAGGTGACCATCACATCGGGTGCGGGAGGGAAATCGTGCGGCTTGGTGGCGAGGTCGAGACCGGGGAGGAACTCGTAGTGGGGCGCAACGGGGAAGGGCTCGGGCCAGGAGGCCACGACCTCCTTGCCGTGCTCGGTGGCGAGGATGGCCAAGGCGAGCATGGAGCCGAGGGCGTCGCCGTCGGGCGTGTGGTGGCAGGCGAGGGCGAGGACGGGAGCCGACGCGATCACATCTGCTGCCCGTTGGAGCGCCGTCATGACTGGCCGTCCTCTCCCTCCTGGTCGGGCAGCGCCACATCGTCGTGGTGAAGTCGTCGCAGGATCTCCTCCACTCTAGTTCCTACGGCTATAGCCGGGTCCGGACTGAAGGAAAGTTCGGGCGTGCGCTTCATCCGGAGCTGGCGACCGACGGCCGCCTGGAGCTGGACGCGGTGGACGGCAAGGGCGGCGCCCACCTCCTCGTGGGGCTTGAGGGTGTCGAACCAGACCCGGGCGCGGCGAAGATCGGGATCGACCTTGACCCCGGTGACGGTCACCAGCTCGAGGAGATCGTCGTCGATTCGCTCCAGCTCGTCACCGATGACCTCGCGAAGGGCCTCGTTCACCC
>DASUXN010000029.1:0-3835 GCA_036377875.1 Acidimicrobiales bacterium | reverse complement strand
GACGCCGCCTTCCCGCCGGCAATGAACGCCAGGGTTCCCGGGGTGACCGAAGTCCGTACCGCGACCGCACCGCCGGCGACGATCAGGAGTGCGGTCACCGCGCTGGCGAGCGCCAGCCGAACTCCCGTCATCCCAGAACGTGGATCCGGGAGACCACCCGGCCGCCGTCGCGCCCCTCGGGGCGAATGTCCAACGTTCCCAGGGTGCGATGCGGCTGCGACCGGCGCTCGGTCGGGGAACCGGGATTGAAGAGAAGCTGGCCTTCCACGCCCGAATCGTCCCACGGGATGTGGCTGTGGCCGAACACCACCACGTCGGCATCTGGGAACCGGCGGCGCATGCGCCCCACCCGTCCGGCCGACGGCCCGGAATCGTGGATCATCCCCACCCGCACGCCACCGATGTCCTCCACGACCGTCTCCGGCAGCAGGCCGGTCAGCTCGATGTCGTTGTTGCCCAGCACGGCGGTCACCGGCGCGAAGCCGCGCAGCTCGTCGAGCACGTCGCCCACCACGATGTCGCCGGCGTGAAGGATGACGTCGGCCCGCTCGAGGTGCGGGTAGGCGCGATCCGGCAGCCGCCGCTTGCCGCCGCGGCGGATGTGCGTGTCGGACACGACCAGGACGAGGGCCATGAAGGCGAACGGTACGCTCCCGCGGCGGTGGACCCCTTCGCCGCCCTCGACCGCATCGCCTACCTGCTGGAACGCACCGGCTCCCCGACCTACCGGGTGCGGGCGTTCCGGGGCGCGGCGACGACCCTGCGGGCCCTCGGCCCCGAGGAGTTCAGCCTTCGCGCCCACCAGGGCCGCCTCCGTGACCTCCCCGGCATCGGCCAGGTGACGGAGACGGTGGTGCGGGAGGCCCTGGCCGGCCAGGTCCCCGCCTACCTGGTGAAGCTGGAGGAGGAGCTGGGCGAGTCCGTCGAGCAGGAGGACGCCAAGGGCAACGAGTACCGCACCGCCCTGAGGGGCGACTGCCACACCCACTCCGACTGGTCCGATGGCGGCAGCCCCATCGAGGAGATGGCCGTGGCCGCCCGGGCCCTGGGCCACGAGTACAACGTCCTCACCGACCACTCACCTCGGCTGACCGTCGCCCGCGGCCTGTCCCCGGAGCGGCTCCGCCAGCAGCTCGACGTGGTGGCCGAGATCAACGAGCGACTGGCGCCCTACCGCATCCTCACCGGCATCGAGGTGGACATCCTCGACGACGGATCTCTCGACCAGGAGGTAGAGCTGCTCGAACGGCTGGACATCGTGGTGGCCAGCGTCCACTCCAAGCTCCGGATGGAGGCGCCCGACATGACCAGGCGGATGATCGCCGCCGTCTCCAACCCCCACGCCGACATCCTGGGACACTGCACCGGCCGCCTCGTCACCGCCCGCGGCCGCCCCGAGTCGACGTTCGACGCCGACGCCGTGTTCGCCGCCTGCGCCGAGACCAACACCGCCGTCGAGATCAACTGCCGGCCCGAGCGCCTCGACCCGCCCCTGCGCCTCCTGGAGAAGGCGGTGGCCGCCGGCTGCTGGTTCGCCATCGACACCGACGCCCACGCTCCGGGGCAGCTCGAGTGGCAGATGAACGGCTGCGTCCGGGCCGCCCGCTGCGACGTGCCGCTGGAACGGGTGGTCAACACCCGCTCGGCCGACGACCTGCTGGCCTGGGCCGCCGACCGCTGATGGACGACACGGTCGAGGTCCGCCGCATCCAGCCCTACCAGGCGGTCAAGGCCTACCTGTGCCCCGGCTGCAACCAGGACATCGCCCCGGGCACGGGCCACCTGGTGGTCGTTCCCGTCGACGCCCCCGACCTCCGCCGCCACTGGCACCACCCGTGCTGGCAGCACCGCCACCGGCGAACGCCCGGTTGAACGGCCGGCCCCCGCTGAACTACGACCGCTCGTTTTCCGGCGTCGTGAGCACATTCGGCGCCGAACCCACCGCAGGCGAGGCTTCGCCGCCGCAGAACCGGCCTTAGCTGACGCCCAGCAGATCGACCACGAAGACCAGCGTCTCGTCGCCGGCGATGGCGGCGCCCGCACCGCGCTTGCCGTAGCCCAGCGACGGCGGGATGGTCAGCTTGCGACGGCCGCCGACCTTCATGCCGGCCACGCCCTGGTCCCAGCCGGCGATGACCTGGCCCTTGCCCAGGGCGAACGAGAAGGGTTGGCCCCGGTCCCACGAAGCATCGAACTGCCGCCCCGTGCTCCACGACACGCCCACGTAGTGGACGGACACGCTGTGGCCGGCCCGGGCCTGCTCGCCCTCACCTTGCTCGAGGTCTTCGACGACCAGCTGGGGCGGCGGCGGCGTGGACGGGATTTCGACGGAGGGCTTGGTTCGATCGGCCATGCCGCCACCCTAGGTCCCGGTAGAATCGGCCCCGAACGGCGGAGGGGGAGGGCGCGGCGGCCATGAAGATCTTCCTGAGCTACCGGCGGGACGACACGTCGGGCTACGCGGGCCGGTTGGCAGACGGGTTGGCCGATCATTTCGGCGCGCCCCACATCTTCCGCGACGTCGACAGCATCCCGGTCGGCACCAACTTCGTGAACGTGATCAACAAGGCGGTGTCGTCGTGCGACGTGCTGGTGGCGGTGATCGGCCGGGAATGGCTGACCGCCACCAACTCGTCGGGGCAGCGCCGCCTGGACGACCCCGAGGACTTCGTGCGGCTGGAGATCGCCGCCGCTCTCGACCGCAACATCCCGGTCGTGCCGGTGCTCGTGGAAGGCGCCACCATGCCGTCGCCCAAGGCGCTTCCCCCGGCACTGGCCGAGCTGTCCCACCAGAACGCGCTGGAGGTGAGCGACACCCGCTGGGACTACGACATGGGCCGGCTCGTCAAGGCCATCGACCCCCACACCGACGCCGCCCCGGGGGCCAAGCGGCCACGATGGCTGGCGCCCGCCCTCGGCGCCGCGGCCGCGGTCGTCGTGCTGACCGCGATCGCCCTCCTGGCCGGCGGAGACGACGGAGGCGACGACGGTGGAGGAGCGGGCGCGGCCTCCCCGACGGTGAGGGTCGTGCAGCCGGCATCGCTCGTGGTCGGCTATCCCGAGGTCTTCGAGATCGAGGCCACCAACCTCCCTCCGGGCATGGTCTGGTACGTCCTCCAGCCCCAGGGGCAGGAGCACTACCAGCCCGATCTCCCGCCCAGCCGAATCCAGCAGGACCGGTGGTCAGGGGAGGTTTGGGCCGGCAGCGAGGGGGACCCCCCGGGGCTGCGCTACGTCCTCAACGTCGTGGTGGCCGACGACGCCGCCAGCGACGCCTTCGCCGACTACATCCAGCGGGCACAGGCGACCGGCGAGTACCCCGGCTTTCCCCGGCTGCCGGACGGCGCTCGGGTGGTGGGCTCCTTCGTCGTCACTCGGCAGTGACGACGGCCACCGAGTCGGGCCCCAACCGGGCCAACCCGCCCGCCACGTCGACCTCACCCCAGGCAAGGACCACCTCGCCGGCGTGCCCGTCGCCCAGGGGGACGTCGGCGGGCTGATCGCCCACGTTCAGGGCCAGCGCCACCGACCCCCGGTCGAGCACGAGCCAGCGGGCATCCTCGTCCACGTGCACGTCGACGCCGGCGAACCCACCCTCGTGCAACCGGTGCTCGCGCCGCAGGACGATCAGCCGGCGGTGCCAGTCGAGCAGGGAGGCATGCGGCTCGCGCCCGATCTCGCCCCAGTCGAGCTTCGAGCGCTCGAACGTGGCCGGGTCCTGCGGGTCGGGCACGTCGGCCGGGTCCCACCCGAACGACGAGAACTCCCGCTTCCGGCCCTCGCTCACGGCCTGGCCCAGCTCGGGATCCTGGTGGTCGGTGAAGTACTGGAACGG
>DASUXN010000028.1:0-7106 GCA_036377875.1 Acidimicrobiales bacterium | reverse complement strand
GGCCCGTTCCTCAGGGGCGAGCTCGGCGAGCGCGCCCTCGACGGTGCGGACCAGACGGCGGATCCGTTCGATCTCGGCGAGCGATGGCGTCGCCTCCTGCCGGGCCCAGTCCTCCAGGTCAGCCGTCTCCTCCAGCATGCGCTCCCGGTCGACCAACAGGCGGTCCAGGTGCGTGCGCAGCTCCGGGAGGTAGGAGGGGTCGGTCGAGAAGTGGGCGCAGCCGGCGCAGCGGAAGCGGTAGGGGCAGGCGTGACCGTGGGCCTTGACGTTGGATGGCTCCGAGCAGTTGCCGAACGGGACGGCGACCGCACCCACTCCGAGGCGCTGGTACTCGTCGGCGGCCAGCTGCTCGAGGCGCAGGCGCTCGCCGCGCCCGTTGAAGCGGTGGTGGCTCAACCGCTCGACGGCCGCCACCGTCCGCCGCTCGGTGACCCGGTAGTAGAGCTGGGTCGTCTGCATCGTCCGGTGGCCCATGAGTTCGCGAGGAACGTCCGGGCTGACGCCTGCGTCAGCGTGGCGCTGGGCGTAGGAGTGGCGGTAGGCGTAGGGGACGACCAGCTTGGCGTTGAATGGCTGGCCGTCAGGACCCACCAACGCCAGGCCGTCGACCCACTTCCGGTGGTGGCAGGAGAACGTGTCGACGCTCATGGGCAGGATGCCTCTGGGGTTGCGGGTCGCCCTCGGCAAAAGCAAGAGTTCGTTGGTCGGCGTGTCGGGGAAGCGCTCGCGCACGGCCGCCTTATGGCCAGCGATGAGCTCGGCGGTCGCCGCGTCGATGGGCAGGCGAAGCCGCCGTCGGAGGTTCTTGAAGTCGTCGTAGACCAGGACCCAGCGGGTCCGGACGTCGCCTCTCTCGGTGTGCTCGATGACTGGTGGAGGCAATCCCACGCGAGGCCACAGACCTCCTCGGGACGGCGGCCCGTCAGCTCGAGCAAGTCCCGAGCGACACGCCAGTCCCGACCACGCCACTCCTCGAGGCGGTCGGCTCCTGCCCGCATCTGGTCGAGGACCATCTGCGGCAGGGCGCGGCCGGGATCGTAGGGGCTGGGCACTGCCGTCATGTCGTCGCGCCGGACGGCGAAGCCCTCGGGGAGACCCTCCATCGGCCCTCCCCGCTGGTGCAGCCCCAAACTTCGAGCCTCCTCCAACATCATCTTGAGCTTCCGTACGTGGTAGTGGCGCGTGTAGGAGCTCACCTTCCCGCTCGCTTCAGAGCGCGCCAGCCACGCCAGGAAGCCCTCCACGTCGGCTCGGCCGAGGGCGGCGGGATCGTCGCCTCGGTCGGCCCGGGTGCGGAGGAACCTCGATAGCCGGCCGGCGACCAGGACGTATGCGGTGGTGCTGGGGATCGTCCGCTTTGTGCGACGTCGTGGCAGGTCGTGAGCGGCCCATGTCTTCGTCGTCTCCCGAAGCCACGTCTGGGTGATCGGCCGGAAGTCGATGGCGCCGTGATGGCCCCACAGGGTCAGGTCCCAGCCGTCGCCCGCACGCTCCTCCTCGATCGTCGTGCTCGCCCGCCGCAAGGCCAGCCGGGCCAGCCGGACGACGGCCGGGAGTTCGCCCGGCCAGCCTCGGATGTCAGCATCGCTGAGGGCCAGCAGCGACGGGACGGCGCCGGCGCGCACTCGGTCGGCCAGGCCTTGGAGGCGGTAGGCGGGAAAGTGGTTGCGGCGGTCGATGAACGCCTGGATGAGCACCAGCATCTCCAGCTGCGCTCCCGGCTCCATGCCTCGCATGTTGAGGACCTCGAACGCGTTCACGCCACTCTCCCGAGCGGCCCAGTCGGCCAGCTCCAGACCGCTCTCGTGACCGGCCTTCCGCCAGCGGCAATCGTGCGCCCGGCAAACCATCCGGGTCGGCTGAGCGGCCTGCCGGTCGCACGCCGCCACCGCGCACCGTCCCATGTGAGGGAAGCCCTTGATCCCAGGCAGGGTCGCGAACTCCTCGATCGAAAGGACCCGGCCGAATCGGAAGTTCCGCTTTCGACGTTGGAGCGTGTGGTGCCAACACAGCGGACACGCCCACCGGGTCCGTTCGCATCCTGGCACTTCGCAGCGCTGGGGCTCGCCCCGATGCTGCCGACGGGGCGCGGGGATCGTCACGAAGGCGTCGAGAGCGACGCCCGAGCCGAACCAGAGCTTCCGACACCCGACGCAGAGCGGGATCCCGGTCTCCTTGACCCGGAAGCCGGGGCGGCCGCACTCGGGTACATGACAGCGGCGGTAGCCGAACGTCGGGTGGTCCACCGGCGGCACGAGCTGCTGACGGGTCCAGTCCCAGCCCGCGTCGGCCAGCACCTCGAAGTTGAGCGAGGCCCGCAACCGCTCAGTGAAGTCGGAGCCGACCTTGACGTTCCGACTGGGGTCCGCAAGGGCGGCCGACAGGTTGCCGCGCAACTTCACGGAGCTCACCGGCGTCACAACGTCCCCCTGATGGCAGCGACCTCCTGTGCGACCCGCTCGACGGCGTCGTGGAGCCGGCCCTCATCGGGATGGAGGTAGACCTGGGTCGACAGGATCGAGGCGTGGCCCATGAGCACCTGGACCTCGTCAAGGCTGGCGCCCGACGCCATGGCCTCGGTGCCGAAGCAGTGCCGGAGAACGTGGGGCCCGATGGGCGTGGCAATGCCAGCCCGCCGGGCTATGCGGTTGAGGAGCTGGTTGACCACCACCGGCTTCATTGGCGCTCCCAGCGGCTCGGCGAACAGGTTCACGAAGACAAAGTCGCTGCCGTGCGCCCTCGGGCAGTCCGAGCGCTCCCAGGTGTAGAGGTCGTGGAAGCGAATGACCAGGCCCGGAACGGGCACCGTGCGGGTCCGCCGGGACTTCGCCCAAGCGCCATTGACGTTCTGGCGGCGCACCACGTGGAGATGCGGCCCGAACGGGTAGTTGCATCCCAGGTGGGCCGCCGAGGGCAACAGGTGGATGTCCGAACGCCGGAGGCCGAGCGCTTCCGAACGCCGCAGCCCGCAGAAGTAGAGGAGGCAGAGCAGGAAGCGGTCTCTCTGATGGTCACACGCCTCGACGAGCGCCACGAATTGGGCCGGGGAGATCACCCGAGGCGGCGCCGGATGGTCCTCCCGGAGGCGGTGACGAGGGGCGGCTCGGTAGTGAAGCCGGCCTTCGCCTCGGAGCTCCGCAGGGAGGCCGCGGTCGTCGGCGACCTCGTAGAGGGCAGCGAGGACATCGGGGCTGATGCGGCCGACGGCGACCTCGTGCTTGAAGAACTCCCTCACAACGGTGAGCACAAAGTTGGCCCGGCGCGGCGATCGAGCTGCGGGCGTGCCCGGCCCCAGCACGACACCGTCGCTGCCGGCGGGCGTGTAGCGCAGCCACGTGATGAAGCCGGACAACTCCGGCGCTGCCTTCTGCCACTGCTTCCCCGCCCGGCTGCACCAGGTAAAGAAGAGTGCGAGCGCCCGGGCGTACTCGCGCGTCGTTCCCTCGGCGCGGTCCCGCCCAAACCGCAGATGCCGGAGGTACTCGTCCGCCGCGGTGACTGGCTGAACGCCGCGTCGATCACCGTCCAGTAGGCGGTGTCGTCGGGGAGTCGGACCGGGAACGCTCGCATCAATTCCGCCCGAGCCGGCCGCCCTCCGCCATCACCAGCGCAACATACGGCACACCCGCAACAGCTACGCGGATGGTGTCACAGACCCCATGCGGTACCCGTCCAGTGCCACAACAGCCACACAGCACGGGAGCTAGAGAAAACCGCGGGTTCGGCGCCCCAGAACACTCAGCTGTGCTGCTCCCAGGAAGCGCCGGGTCGCCGCATCTCGAGGGTCCGCCCTTGCCGCATCTGAAAGCGTACTGAGCGGCGGGCGCCGAAAGGGCGCTAGCTCCAGCGCTGGACGAGCACGTCGGCGTAGCGGCCGTCGAAGCGGCGCTCGTCGGTGAGGCGCAGACTGCGGCGGCCCAGCTCCTGGTCGAGGGCCTCCAGCTTGGTGCGGTCGCCCTTCACCCCGCCCTTGGCCCGGCGCACGACCCACATCACTGGCTCGTCGGGCACGGGTGACGGCGGCAGCACCAGCTGAGCGACGAGCTGCCGGTGGTGGCGGCGGGCGTAGTGCTCGACGCCCAGGGCGTCCCAACGGGCGGCGGCGACGATGGGCTCGCCTGGCCGAGCCCATGCGGCGAGGTGGGCCACGGCGCTGCGCACGTCCTCCTTGGGCCCGAGCCGCACGTCGTCCACGGTGGCCCAGGCCGACACCGCCACCACCGCCGCCAGGGCGGCGACACCGGCCCGGCGGGGGAGAACGGCCACCCCCAGGCCGACGAGCACGGCCAACCCGGCCAGGCTGGGCAGCAGGTAGCGGTCGACGAAGACGGGCCGCACTACCTCGACCACGGTGACGGTGACCACGGGCAGCAGAACCCACGCGCCGGCGACGGTGCGGGGGATGCGTCCGCCCCGGGCGAGGCCGATGGCCGCGGCCGCCAGCGTGATCACCAACAGGGCCGGATGCGCCGCCGTCCACGATTTCATCAGCAGGCGGGGGACGGCCAGGCCGACGTCGGAGATCCACTCGGCGCCGGAGTCGCCGACGCCGTTGGCCACCGCGGTTCCGATCACCGCCAGCGCCGGCAGGCTGGCCAGCGCCGCGGTCGCCAGCACCGGCCGGGCGTCCCGTCGGCCCTTCAGCACGACCGCCGCCACGGCGAGCGCCGCCACCGGCAGGAGGGCGAACCAGTGCATCAGCCCGGCTACCGCCCCCGCGCCGCCGTAGAGCCGCAGTGACCGGCCGCCGTCCAGCCAGCGGACCAGACCGAGGGCGGAGAGGGCAGTGGCGAAGACGGCCAAGGCGTAGCCCCGGGCCTCGGCCGAGAACTGGACGACGAAGGGGTTGGCGGCCATGGCCAGGCCGGCGGCCAGCCCCGCCCGCGGGCCGCCGAGCCGGGTGCCCACGAGACCGACGACGACCACCGCGGCGGCCATGGCCAGAAGCGACAACAGGCGCAGCCCGGCCTCGTCGGCCGCCAGGCCCGTCGCCGCCAGCCACACGTGGGCGACTACGTAGTAGGGAAAGTTGTACGACGGCGGGGCGTCGCGGAGATAGGCGATGGTGCCCTCGCCTCGTACGAACGCCTGCCACAGGTCGGCGAGGGGGAGCGGCGCCACCTCGGCCGTGTACAGCTCGTCGTACCAGAGCCCATGGCGGCGGAGCAGCAGCCAGCCGCCCAGGAGCAGCAGCAGGACGGCCGGAGCGGCGTGCACCGCCCACGCCGCTCGCCCCCGCGACCGAGCGGGTTGCGGAGGTGCGCCGGCCGGGCGCAGACCCAGGAGCAACCGCGACCCCACGAGTTAGGTCGCCCTTCCGCAACACATGCGGGCGACCTTAGGTGGAACGGGTTTACGCGGGCACGACCGGCCGCGACACGCCGACGCCGCCCAGGCGGGTGCCGCCGTAGCGGGCCTTCTCCTTGGCGATGTCGAGGGGCTTGATGGTCGACTTGGCCGCTGCCACCTCGTCGTCCAGCAGGTCGGCGGGCACGAGCCAGCTGACCTCGAACTCGATGCCGTCGGGGTCACGGGCGTAGAGGGCCTTGGTGGAGCCGTGGTCGCTGGAGCCGACCAGCGAGTCGCGCTCGGCCAGCCTGGTGGCGACCTGCTCGAGGTCGTCGAGGGTGTCGACCTCCCAGGCCAGGTGGTAGAGCCCGACGGTGCGCCGTCCCGCCTCGGACGGCCCCGCCCCCGAACCGATCGAGAACAGGCCCAGGTCGTGGTCGTTGGTCGAGCCCTCGGCCTGCAGGAACACGGCGGCGGGGGGGCCGGATTGGGGCATCTGCATCACCTGACGGAACCCGAGGACCTCGCCGTAGAACTCTGCGCTGCGCTGCGCGTCCCGTACGTACAAGACTGCGTGGTTCAAGCGGTGAATGGGCATGTCGCACTCCTTCCGAGCGTTATTCTCCCATGCCAGCATAGTTGAATAGTCAACTATTTCCAGCCAGGAGGACGATCCCGCATGCCTAGGTGGCTGACGCCTGAGGAGCAGTGCGCCTGGCGCGCCTTCATCGAGGCCAGCTCCCGCCTGCTGGACGACCTGGAGCACCAGCTCCAGCGAGAGGCTGGCCTGTCCCACGGCGACTACGAGGTGCTGGTGCGGCTCTCCGAGGCACCCGAAAGGCGCATGCGCATGAGCGAGCTGGCCGACCAGGCCTTGGTATCGCGCAGCCGGCTGTCCCATGCCGTCTCCCGCCTGGAGAGCCAGGGACTGTTGCAGCGGCAGGCGTGCGAGACCGACCGGCGCGGCATGTTCGCCGTGCTTACCGACGAGGGCTTCGCCCGCCTGGAGGCGGCCGCGCCCAGCCACGTGGACGAGGTGCGCCGGCTCCTCTTCGACAATCTGACCGAGGACCAGGTGCGGGCCCTCGAGGAGATCTCCCAGGCCGTGGTCAGCGCACGACGTGAGGCATCAGGGCGTTCGCGGGGATGACTCCCAGCTTGCCCGCCCGGTAGTCCGCCATCGCCTCCGCCAGCTCCTCCTTGGTGTTCATGACGAAGGGGCCGTACCAGGCCACGGGCTCGCGAATGGGGCGGCCACCCAGCACGATGGCCTCCAGGCCTTCGGTGGTGGAGTCCTGCCGGCCGGCGGCCCGAATGCGGAGGTGGTCGCCGGGGCCGAACACGGCCAGCTGGCCGGCGGCCACCGGACGGGCTTCGGCGCCGACGCTCCCCGACCCTCGCATCACGTAGACGAGGCCGTTGAAGTCGGCACGCCACGGCAGGTCGAGCTCGGCGCCGGGTGACACGGTGGCGTGGACGAAGGACATGGGGGTGCGGGTGAGGCCCGGACCGGCGTGGCCGGCGACGTCGCCGGCGATGACCCGGACCAGCGCCCCGCCGTCGGGGGACGACAGCAGGGCGGCGTCGCCCGGCTCGAGGCCCTGGTAGCGCGGCTCGACCCACTTCTGGGCGGCCGGGAGGTTGACCCACAGCTGGAGACCGTGGAACAGCCCGCCCTTGACCACCAGCTCCTCGGGCGGAGTCTCGATGTGGAGGATGCCGGCGCCGGCCGTCATCCACTGGGCGGCGCCGTCGGTGATGACGCCGCCGCCGCCGTGGGAGTCCTGGTGCTGCATGATCCCGTCGATCATGTAGGT
>DASUXN010000027.1:0-3768 GCA_036377875.1 Acidimicrobiales bacterium | reverse complement strand
CGGCGACTACCAGGCGCCGGACCCCGGTGAGACACCGGTGCTGGCGGTCGACATCCCCTCGGGGGTCGACGGGTTGACCGGCGAGGCCGGGGACGGGGCGGTGTGGGCCGACCGCACCGTCACCTTCGCCGCCCTCAAGCCCGGCTTGCTGCTGGGGGACGGCCCCGACCGGGCGGGCGAGGTGAGCGTGGCCGACATCGGCCTCGACGTGTCGTCGGCGCGGGCAGGGCTGGTCGAGCAGGCCGACGTCGGTGCCTGGCTGCCCCTGCCATCCCGGGAATCCCACAAGTGGAAGACGGCGGTGTACGTGGTGGCCGGGTCGGCGGGGATGACGGGCGCCGCTCATCTCTGCGCCCGCGCCACCATGCGGGCGGGGGCGGGAACGGTGCGGCTGGCCATCCCGGGCGTACCGCCCGCGCCACCGTTCCCCGAGGTGGTGGGGCGGACGGTCCCTGCCACCGGCTGGGACGCCGATGTGGTCGAGGACGCGGCCCGGGCCAAGGCCGTGATCGTCGGACCGGGCCTCAGCCGTACCGACAGCACAGGCGAGTCGGTGCGGTCCCTACTGCCCAAGCTGACTGTGCCGGTCATTCTCGACGCCGACGGGCTGTTCGCCCTCGGAAAGGCGGACGGGGCGGGCGACGTGCTGCGCCAGCGGTCGGCATCGACCGTGCTCACGCCTCACGACGGCGAGTTCAAGCGGCTCACAGGTCACGCTCCCGGCCCCGACCGTTTGGCCGCCGCCCGTGAGCTGGCGGTGCGGACGGGGGCGACGGTGCTGCTCAAGGGGTCGACGACGGTGGTGGCCGACCCCGACGGGCGCACGTTGTGGACCAACCAGGAGGACGCGCGCCTCGCCTCAGCCGGCACGGGGGACGTTCTGGCCGGCGTCATCGGGGCGTTCCTCGCCCAGGGCCTCCCCCCGCTGCGGGCCGCAGGACTCGGCGCCTACGTGCACGGGGCGGCGTCGCGGCGGGGGTGGCGGCGGGGCCTGGTGGCGGGCGACCTGCTCGACGCGCTACCCGCCGTCCTCAACGAAGGGCGGGCGGGATGAACTTCGTCGGCCGACCGGTGTGGGCGGAGGTCGACCTAAGCGCCATCCGCCACAACGTGGCAGTACTGGCGGAACGAGTGGCGCCGGCACAGGTCTGCACGGTCGTCAAGGCCTTCGGGTACGGGCACGGCGCGCTCGAGGTGTCACGCGCTGCCCTGGCCGGGGGCGCGACATGGCTGGCCGTTGCCCTCGTCGAGGAGGGGGCCCGGTTGCGCCAGGCCGGCATCACCGACCACGTCCTCGTGCTGTCCGAGCCTCCGCCGGCGGCCATGGGCGACGTCGTGGACCTCGGGTTGACGCCCACGATCTATACGCCCGAGGGCCTGGCCGCCCTGACCGAGGCGGCACAGTCGGCGGCCCGGCCGTACGTCGTCCCCGTCCACGTCAAGGTCGACACCGGCATGCACCGGGTGGGCGCGACCCACGCCGACGCGGTGAAGCTCGCCCTGGCCGTGGAGGAACTCCCCCAGTTGCGGCTAGAGGGGTTGTGGACGCATTTCGCGGTGGCCGACGTTCCGGGAGACGGGTTCACCGACCTCCAGTACCAGCGGCTTCGGGCCGTGGTCGACGAGCTGGCCACCGCCGGCATCCGTCCGTCTCTCGTCCACGCCTGCAACTCGGCCGGCGCCCTGGCCTTTCCTGCCTGCCACGCCGACCTGGTGCGGTGCGGCATCGCCGTCTACGGGGTGGCGCCCAGCCCCGCCCTGGGCGGCGCCGCGCCATTGCGCCCCGCCCTCTCGCTGAAGGCCCACGTGTCGTTCGTCAAGGAGGTGGACGCTGACGAGGCGTTGTCCTACGGCCAGCGCTACCGGCTGGAGCGGCGGTCGGTCGTGGCCACCGTGCCCATCGGCTACGCCGACGGGGTGCCGTGGCGGCTGGGGATCACGGGCGGCGAGGTGCTGATCGGCGGCAAGCGCCGTCCCATCGCGGGCGCCGTCACCATGGACCAGATCCTCGTCGACTGCGGGGAAGACACGTCGGTGCGTGCCGGCGACGAGGTGGTCCTGCTGGGGTCGCAGGGCAGCGAGCGCATCGACGCCTGGGAGTGGGCCGAGAAGGTGGGGACGATCGCCTACGACGTGCTGGTGGGGATCGGCCCGAGGGTGCCCAAGCTGTACGTCGGCTAGCGCCCTGCCGGGTCGTCGACCCGGTGGGTCTCGATGTCGAGTCCGCCGTCGAGGCGGCCGCCGGCTAAGCGGGCCACGTTCTCGAGGAAGGAGCTCCACATATGGAGCTGGACCTCCTTGGCGAGGGGGACGTTCTGGTACAGCAGGTTCGACAGCCGGTCGCCGCTGCGGGCCCAGGACTCGATGGTGAACACCAGCTTGGCGTCCTCCGTAGAGGCGCGAAACTCGATCTGCCCCGCCTCGAGGTGGCCGGTGAGGGTGGCCAGGCGGAACGACGTGGGCGTCACCGCCACCACCCGTACGGGACCGTTCCATGGACCGGGCATGCGCACGATGTATTCGTCGCCCACTGCCATTCCGTGCTCATCGCCATCGACCTTGGCGAAGCGGGCGAACTCGGTCGGCACCACCTGGTTCGGGTCGGATGCGACCCGTTGCAGCAGGACCTCGGCCGAGCCCGACGCGTCCCGGATGCGGGCCCTGTAGCGGCGGTGGAACAGGGGGCCGACGCCGTCGAGTTGGAGACTGTCACGGCGGACACCGTCGGGGATGCCGGGCGGGCCGTCGTCCTCCATCGAGCCCGCCACCTCGCGGCGGTGGAAGGGCGTTGTGCGCCACATGTAGTGCCACGCGGTGAGACCCACACCGGTCGGCCACAGAGCGGTGGTGACGAAGCGGTTCACGGTTCTACGCCCCGGGCCGTGGGTACGTGCCGATCATGCTCACCGGGTTCCTCTCTACCCGCGGCCTGCGGGGCTGGCACTTCCATCTCGCGTCGATGGGGGGCGTGGCCCTGTGCATCGGGCTCTGGATCCGGGCCAAGACCGTCGACCAGGACGAGCGGGGCAACGCCGAGCGGCGGGCCCTGTTCGTCGGTCTGTGGCCGCCCACGTTGTGGCTGATCGGCGACTCGCTGGAGCAGCGGGAGACGCGCTAGCCGCGGCTACGGCCGCCACGCGGGGGTGCTGAGGCAGCCCGCCTCGCGGCCCAGGAAGCCCAGGCCCTGGAGGTCGGGCTCCTTGAAGTCGGCCGGCCGCGCCGTCTGCTCGGCCGTCTCGGGGTACATGATCGCCCCCTTGTCGCGGGTGTGGCCCAGGCCCACCACGTGGGCCAGCTCGTGGAGGATGATGCGACCCCACGTGACCTCTTTGGGGCCGATGGCGCCGACGCCCGAGCCGAGGGCGGGACCGAAGCCGCCGGCTACGGGCGTGCGCGCCTCCCGGTCGGTCACCGCGTCGACGTTGAGGCTGAGCTGGCCGGACACGATCACGTCGTCCACGATCGCGCCGATCCCCCGGCCCACGGCCTGGATGGTCGGGTCGTCGCCCTGATTGCCGAAGCGGGTCCAGCTGACCAGGATCGGCGCGAAGCGCTGGCCGTACCGCTCGGGAACCGAGTGGCCGCGCCTGGCCACCTCGTCGGTCGTGCCCTCGTCCACGAACGTCATCCCAGTGGCTCGGGACAGGCGGGCGAACGCCTCCCGCACGTCGTCGGCGCCCGTGGGCGGGGCGAGGGCGAGGTTCTGCACGTAGGAGATCGGCTCGCACGGGTTGAACCGCAGCGGCGTGCAGCCGTCGCTCTTCACCC
>DASUXN010000026.1:0-5420 GCA_036377875.1 Acidimicrobiales bacterium | reverse complement strand
CAAGGGGCGCCCCCGGCGGATGAACGGCTTCAGTGCCTTGGCCCCCATCCAGGTCACCGAGCTCACGATGGCCATCCGGTTCCCCAGCCGGCGATCCACCCTCCGAGCCGCGGCGCTGACGATAAGCGCACCCCCGAGGCTCCCCCCCTGCATGAGCAACCAGGCGGGGATGAACGCCCGCTTCGGCAGGCGGTTCACCAGGTTGAAGCAACGAAGCTCGACTGTGCTGATGTCCGGTCGTCTCGCGAGTGAAGCTCCGGCGACGAACACCGCAGCCGAGGCCGACACTGCTCGGGCATCGGACCTCCTCGCCACCGCCGCAGACAGTAGGAGCTTTCGCAAGTGCTACCGGAGCGCAGCTTCGAGGAACGCCGCCACGCGCTGTTCCCAGTCCTCTGGGGCGACCCGGAGCCCGCCGACGTGGTCGGCCCCCGGAACGGCCCAGAGCTCGACCGACCGAGGGGAGATCGAGCGGATCTCCTCCCCGGCGTACAGCTCGTCAGCGACGTCTCCAGCGGCTATGAGCAGCACAGGCCGGCCACCGGCAGCAGCTACCGCGTCGCGGAGCTTCACCGGGCGGGGAGCGTCGGTCAGGAGTTCGGTCAGCCC
The DNA here is from genome assembly GCA_036377875.1 of Acidimicrobiales bacterium. Lineage (GTDB taxonomy): Bacteria > Actinomycetota > Acidimicrobiia > Acidimicrobiales > AC-14 > JBFMCT01. The sequence goes on along the minus strand of DASUXN010000026.1, from coordinate 4,811 downwards.
CGTGGTCATGGAGCTCACAGCCTGCTGGATCCTTCCCCGGATGCCATAGCGGTCGTCAAGCCAGGACAGGTCGGCCGCCACCCGGTTGGTAGCCCCCTCGGCGACGACGGCCCGGAGTCTGGGATCGACGGCCAGGGCGCCAATCGCCTGCTCGCCGCCCATCGACAGACCGACGGCGCCGATGCGCCGCGGATCCACGTCGGGCCGGCTCCGAAGGAAGTCCACCGCAGCGGTGATGTCAAGGTCGCCGTACCAGCCCAGGTTCATCGCCCGCCCACCGCTGCGCCCCTGGCCCCGGGCGTCGTAGAGCAGGACGCCGTACCCACGGCTGGCCAGGACGACGGCATGGTCGAGGACCCGGGAGCGATTGGAAGACGCTCCGTGGAGCAGTGCGACGGCGGTGCCGTTGGGGGAGGGGATGTACCACCCCGACAGGTTCACGCCGTCGGCGGTGGTGAACTTGACGTCCTCGTAGGCGAAACCACGGTCGCCCGGCGTCAGCGCGCCTAGCTCAGAACGGGGGACGTTCGTCGCGGTCACGGCAATGGCAACGGGACTGCCCACCCCGTAGAGCAGGGCGAGGCCGGCGGGAACCGTGAGCAGGCGCCGCCATCCCGCCAGGAGGTGCACGGTCGATCTCACCGCAACTGCGAGCAGGACGACACCGCTGACGGCAGTCACGAGGCCGCCCACCATCCGAACGGACCATCCGTCGAACGACAGGTACCGGAACCCAATGGCACCGCCGGCCGCGGTGGCGATCAGGCCGAAGGCCGCCGTTGCAAGGGTGGCTCGCCAAGGGTGGTCGCCCCGAGCCGACCTCGTCGCCGCCGAGACGACGACGCCCAGCGCGAGGAGACGCACGAGGGTCCAGGCCGCGGAGCCCTCCGTGGAGAGGATGACGGCCGAGCCGACTCCGGCGCCGACCAGGCCGACCCTGGCCGCCTGCTTGGTTCTGTTCGTCCAGGAGCCCGGCGCCCGCTGTTCCTCCGGTTCCCGCTGGACTTCGCCTCGCTGGCTGAGCATGGTCATGGCACCTCCCGGGCTCTCCACGAGCATGCGACGAGATCGCGCCTGACGGCTAGGGCCGAAGGACCGCGATCTCCGGAAGGGAACTGGCCAACGCGGCCCACCGGGGGCCGTTCGGCCCTGGTCGGCGACGACCCACGGGAGCATCCTCAAACCATGCAGAACGACCTCGAACCCGAAGCGACCGTTCGGGTCATCGGCGTGACCGCCTGGATACGGTCGTTCCCCGCCCGACGCCGCCACCACCGTCGGCGGCTCGATCCGGCACCGTTCGGCTCTAATCGGCAAGCCCTTGCGGATGAGCGACGGACGGGTCTTCGTTCCCTTGCGGGAGACGGTGAAGGACCCGTCGACGTGGCGACGGGACCGTCAGCCAGCCGTCCTGGAACCCCGATTTCACCTGGGGGAATGGGCCCTCGCCGGCAGATCCTTCACGCCCTGTTCCGTCGAATGTGCATCGTGACCACGCCGTTCTTCGTGGGGATCGAAGAGATCCGCACCGTTGCCACCCGGGGGTCCGTCGCCTGCCGGCTGGTCCCGGACTGCACTGTTGACGCCTATCTCGACGAGCGCGCCGTGGCGTGAGGCGGCGTGGATTCCTTTAGAACTTCCCGAGAAATGAGTGAGGAGGAGAAATGCGAGCCTTGGTCGTGTATGAGTCAATGTACGGCAACACCCACGCAGTGGCGGAGGCCATCGGCGCCGGACTGGAGGCCACGTACGACGTGGTGGTGACGCCCGTCGAGGACGTGTCCCCGATGGGAGTGGCCGACGCCGACCTGTTGGTCGTAGGCGGTCCGACCCATGTCCACGGCATGAGCCGTCCGAGCACACGCAAGGCGGCGGTCGAGGCAGCCGAGAAGCCAGGTAGCGGGTTGAGGCTGGAAGAGGACGTCGAGGGACCGGGTGTTCGGGAGTGGCTCGACGGTCTCGGCACGGTGCCCCGCGCGACGGCCGCGTTCGACACACGGATCAAGGCGCCCGCCCTGGTGACCGGCCAGGCCTCTCATGGGATCAGCAAGGCGCTGCGCAAGCACGGTGCCAAGGAGGTCCTGGCGCCGGAGAGCTTCTTCGTCACCAAGGAGAACCAGCTGATGGAGGGTGAGGTCGAACGCGCACGCCAATGGGGAGCCGGGATCGCGGCCTTGGCGTGACCACTGCGGCCAAACAGAGCAGGATCAGGGCATGAGCGACGCCGGACTGATCGTGGTTGGCATCGACGGGTCATCCCCGTCCCGGGAGGCCCTCCGCTGGGCCCTGGACGAAGCCAGGATGCGCGAAGGGGCCCGGGTCGAGGCGGTCCACTTCTGGCACTACCCGACCATGACCTACATGCCTGGCATCGCGCCCACGCCGGTGTTCGCCAAGGCCGATCTGGAAGCCGAGGGCAGGGCGGTCCTCGATGAGGCGGTGGATGCGGTCCTGGGCGAGGTCGGCGCCAACGTTCCGCTCGAGCGCGTCGTCGCCGAGGGTGGGGCGGTCGCTGGCCTCGTCGAGCGATCGGCCGGCGCTGACCTGCTGGTACTGGGCCACCGTGGCCACGGTGGCTTCCGTGAGCTCCTGCTGGGCTCGGTGGCCAACCAGTGCGCCTCACACGCGCGCTGTCCGGTGGTCATCGTCCGCCCGCCCGCGGAAGAAGCATCCTGAGGGAACATGAGCCGGATCCAAACGACGCTGGGCTCCGGGGAGAAGGGTTCGGAAGCGACGCTGGCGTACGACCCCTCCGGCCTTGACGAGGAGGAGGCTGCTCGGCGCCTGGAATCCGATGGCGCCAACGTGCTCCCTGCCGCGCCCACACCAACGCTTGCGCAGCTCGTTCGCCGTCAGCTCTCCGAGCCGCTCACGCTGGTGCTGGTGGTTGTCACCCTGGTCACCCTCGCCGTCCTGCGCGACGTTCCCGAAGGGTCGGCCATTGCCGCCATTGTCCTGCTCAACGTCGCCATCGGCGTCACCCAGGAGCGCAGGGCCCAGGCGGCGGTCGACGCCCTGGAGGAGCTGACCGCGCCTACGGCGCGTGTCCGCCGCAGCGGTCGCTCGCTCACCATTCCCGCCGCGGACGTGGTCCGGGGCGACGTCGTCGAGCTCACCGCCGGCGACCGGGTTCCGGCCGACCTCGCGCTCGTCGAGGCTGCCTCTCTGGCCGTCGACGAGGCAGTGCTGACCGGCGAGTCCCTTCCGGCCGAGAAGCGTGCCGGGTACGTGCCTCCTCCCGAAGCGGCGCTGGGAGACCGGGCCGGGGACGCCTTCGCCGGCACGCTGGTGGTGCGCGGCCGCGGCCTCGGCGTGGTGAGCGCGGTCGGTTCCGCCAGCCAGATCGGTGCCATCGCCGCCGCCCTCGGTGAAGAGACCGATCCGCCCCTGGTCCGCGAGCTGCGCGCCGTCGCCCGGCGGATGAGCGCGATCGCATTCTCGCTTGGCGCCGTACTGACCGTCGTCGTGTGGCTCCGCCACGGCGGAGCCGCAGAGGGCATCGTCGCCGGTGTGGCGCTGGCGGTGGCAGCCGTGCCCGAGGGACTGTCCACTGTGGTCACCAGCGCACTGGCCCTGGGCGCCCGGCGCATGGCCCGCCGGGGAGCCATCGTTCGCCGGCTCCCGGCTATGGAGGCACTCGGCTCGGCCACCGTCATCTGCACGGACAAGACCGGCACCCTCACGACTGGGCGCCTGGCGGTGGCCGACGTCGTGGCCGTCGCCGACCGCGAACCGGAGCTGTGGGCTGCCGCCCTGCGCTGCAATGACTCCGACGGTGAGGTGGGGGACCCCGTTGACGTCGCGCTGGTGGCCGCGGCCCGTACGCGCCGCGTGGCCCCGCCCGAAGGGTCGCGCGTCGCGGAGCGGCCGTTCGAAACCGCGACCCGCCTGATGGCCACCGTGCACCACACGGCGGAAGGCCCCGTGCTCTCGGTCAAGGGCGCTCCCGAGGCGGTGCTGGCCCGATGCCGCCCGGGGGCGCAGCGGGACCGGCTGGAGGCCAGCGTGCCGGGGCTGGCCCGCTCGGGGCTCCGTGTCCTCGCCCTGGCCACCGCGGCCACGGCCGACCTCGATGCCGCCGCTCTGGAGCCGCTGGGGCTGGTGGGATTCCACGATCCTCTGCGAGCCTCGACAGTGGACACCGTCGCCAAATGCCGCCGAGCGGGCATCCGCCTGACAATGGTGACGGGCGACCACCTCGGCACGGCCCGGGCCGTGGCGGTGGAGGCCGGACTGGAGCCGGACCCGGCTGTCACCGGTGCCCAGTTGGCTGGGCTGGAACCGAGCGACCGGACCGACCTCCTGCGGGCGGCGTCGATCGTGGCGCGCGTCGATCCCCACACCAAGGTGGAACTGGTGGCGGCCCACCGCGCCTCGGGCGAGGTAGTGGCCATGACGGGCGACGGCGTCAACGACGCCCCCGCTCTGCGCCAGGCCGACATTGGCGTTGCCCTCTCTGGCCAGGGCGGCACCGATGTCGCCCGGGAGGCCGCCGATGTTGTCGTCACCGACGGCGACCTGGCCACCCTCGTCGCCGCCGTGGCCGAGGGGCGGCGGATCTGGCGCAATCTGATGAGCGTCCTCGCCTACCTCCTCACCGGCAACGTGAGCGAGGTGCTCGTCGTCGTGGGCTCCGTCGTGCTGCTACCCGACCTGGCTGTCCCCCTCTTGCCGGTCCAGCTCCTGTGGGTCAACTTCGTCACCGACGGGCTGCCCGCCCTCGCCCTGGGCGTCGACCAACCGCCCCATGATCCGCTGGCCGCCCCACCTCGCTCGGCGTCAGACCGCCTGCTCGGCGGCAGGCGGCAGGC
>DASUXN010000025.1:0-3087 GCA_036377875.1 Acidimicrobiales bacterium | reverse complement strand
CCAGGTGCACCCCGATGCCGAGGTCGGGGTGATCGGCCAGGAGCTGGGCGACCTTTGGATAGGCGGGCCCGATGGCGAGAACCGAGGCGCTGGTGACGATCCCCTCCCGGTGCCCGCGCAGGATGCCGAGGGATATGCCCTCGGTGAGGCCGTAGTCATCGGCGTTTACGATCAGCAGCGGGCTCACGACAGGTAGTGCCCCCGGGCGAAGAAGGAGGTGGCGGCCACCAACAAGAGGCCGCTGGTGGCGAGCGTGACGGCCCGCAGCCGCACCCGCTCGGCGAGGAGCGAGCCTGCCACCGCGAAGCACGGGAAGGCGGCGAGGACGTAGCGACTCATCCCGAAGAAGTTCTTGGTCGAGATGGCGGCCAGCCCGACACTCAGGAGGACGAACAGCCCGTAGGCCCAACCCAGACGGCGTACGACGAGGGGCACGAGGGCCAGGGCGCCGAGGGTGAGCAGCGGGTGCGACACGAACACCAGCCACGCCAGCGGGCTGCGGAAGTCCTGCACGTCCTCGAAGAACTGGAGCTTGAACCAGGTGGCGGGGCCAGGGTCCTGGTCCCATCCCTTCTGGGCCTCGACAAAGGCGAGGGGGCTGCCGAAGCGCGACCAGCAATAGACGGCGAATGCGCCGATGCCGGCGGCAGCCAGCAGCACGCCTGCGTCGCGCCACGGGACGTTGCCGATCCCGCCTCGACGCTCCACCACCAGGACGACGAGGGCGACGACCAGCACGAAGCCGAGGGGGCGGGCGGCGGTGGCGACCGCTCCTACCAGGCCGGCGAGCAGGGGACGGTCCTTCTCGACGAGCAGGAACGACCCGATGGCGGCAGCGATGAACACCGCGTCGGCATAGACGGCGCCGTAGAGGTAGTAGGCGAAGGGATAGAGGAGGAACAGCCCGAGGGCGGTCCACGAGGCCGCGGGCGAGAACCGGCGGCGCAACCAGGTGAAGAACAGGGCGGCCGCCGTGGCGCCGGCCGCGACGGTCAGGACGATGCCGGCCAACAGCGAGTTGCCGAGCACCGCCCCACCCAGGCGCATCAGCAGGGGGTAGGCGGGGAAGAAGGCCACCGGCCCCTGCACGCCCGGTTCGTAGGCCCAGTAGCCGCGCTCGGCGATGTCGCCGTACCACCGACCGTCCCAGTGGACCCAGGCGTTGAACCACGGCCGGTTCGGGAACCGCTCCTGCACGAGGTCGGTGCCGGTGTACCCGAGGTGGGCGACGGAGAGGCCGGCGACCACGAACAGCACGGCGGCGATGCCCAGGACCAGGACGAGCACCCTGGCCGTGTCCCGGCCGTGCGGCGCCGGCTCAAGGGAGGGCACCGGCGCGGCGGTCGAAGGCGTCGTCGTAGGAGGCGCCACGGGGGCAGGCGCCACGTCCCGCATGGGCCCGAAGCCTACGCGGCCGGGCTGGTGGGCCGGCTGATCAGAAACAGATCGAGAAGAGGCAGAACTTGGGCTGGGGCAGACCCCCGCCGCCGCCGGCGCCGGCCGTGCGCTCCAGGAACCATTCGGACCCGCCGCCACCGGCCATGTACGGGTGCTGCGGACCGTTCGACTCGCTCGCGGTGAGGCTGGGGGCGCGATCGGCGGCCAGCTTGAACGCCTCCTGGATCGAGACCTTGCCGTCCTTGTTGGTGTCGCCCTGCTTCTTCAGAAGCCCCTTCTCGACGAGGAGGTTGGTGAACACCGAATTGCGCAGCTCGGGGGGCAGCTCGTAGCCCTTCTCCCACGACTGCGACGCCGCCGTCACCAGCCTCCGGTCGCTCGACAGGTTCTCGTCGAAGCCCGCCGCCTCGCAGCCCGAGATGTGGGCCCACAGGTGGCCCTTGACGGCGCGCAGGCTGTTGGCCAGGTCGGTGTCGGAGATGAACGAGTTGTCGTGGGGCCAGAGGTACTCGGTCGACCCCGTCTGCTTCACGTGGCCCGAGTAGGCCATGACCGAGAACGAGTTGTCGTTGCTCTGCTCGGCCAGCCAGCGGAGGCCGTCACGGATCGCCGATGCGGTGGCAGCGCTGTTGGTGAGCATGCGGATGTTGCCACTCGGCCAACCGGCCGCGACCAGGGCCGACTTCATGTCCTCCGTGTCACCCACCGCGCCGGTGTTGGGACGGGTCGCTCCCTGGAAGTGGTCGATCCCGACGAGGAGCGCGAAGCGGTCGCCGTCCTTGGGCGGGGCGGCAGTCGCCGGTGCGAGCCCGGCCAACAATCCCAGTAAGACGAGCGGTACGAGGAACACCAATCGGCGCATGGTCCGTTTCCTCCCCAGGCGAATCGGCGCAACACCCTGCCACAGATATGGAGCTGCCGACCACATGTAGTGAGGATCGCCCCCTCCGTCCGCCCCTCTGGCAGGCTGGCGGCGTGCGCGTCGGCATCTCCCTCCGCAGCCGGTACGACCCGCCCGACGTCCGCACGGGGGCCCGGTGGATGGTCGAGCAGGCGGCGACGGCGTGGGCCGCGGGACTGGACTCGCTGTTCGTGGGCGACCACCACGTGACCGGCGGCCCGTACTACCAGAACTCACCCATGCTGGGCCGGCTGCTGGCCGAGTGGGGGGCCCGGATGGCAGGTGGCCTGTACCTCTTACCTCTGTGGAACCCGGTGCTGGTGGCCGAGCAGGTGGGGACGCTGGCGGCCCTCGCCCAGGGCCCGTTCGTCCTCCAGTGCGCGCTCGGTGCTGAGGAGCGCCAGTTCTCGGCCATGGGGGCCGACCTGCGCCGCCGGGCACCGGTGTTCGAGCGGTGCCTGGACGTGGTTCGCCGGCTACTCGCCGGCGAGGAGGTGGACGGTGCGGCCATCGGGCCCGTCCCCCCCGAGCCGGTCGACGTGTGGATCGGCGGTACTGCGCCCAAGGCCATCGACCGCGCCGCCCGGCTGGGCGACGCGTGGATGGCGGGCCCCGAGCTGGTCAACGCCCAGGTCGCCGAGCTGGTCGGCGTCTACCGCGACCGGTGCGCCGCCCACGGACGAGTCCCCCGCGCCATCGCCATCCGCCGCGATGTCCACGTGGGGGCCGACGACGCCGACGCCGAAGGGGTGGCCCGCCCCATCCTCGACCGCGGCTACCGCGGCTTC
>DASUXN010000024.1:0-6456 GCA_036377875.1 Acidimicrobiales bacterium | reverse complement strand
GTTGGCAACGTTCTGGCTGTTCACGTTGAACGAGGAACCGGTGACGGTGACGGTGTCGCCCGCCTTGCCGGCCGAGCTGGACAGGTTCAGGGTCGCCAGGTTCGTGCATGCGAACGCGGCAGCACCGGCGATGACGGTGGCGGTGGCAGCGGCGCCAAAGGCGACCGTTACCTTCTTACGGAGATTCAATTCCCACCTCTTTGGTTGTGCGGATTGGACTGCACCGGGGTTCGGAGGAGTTTCGTAGGTGCCTACGCCATCCCCCCTCTCCGGCATGATTAGTTTCTCATCGAGAGTCCGAAGCCGCAATAGTGATCGACTAGGTAGAGCGGAAGTGCAGCTAGATGCGATTTGGCTCTACAAGTTTCGCATCGTTCCTGACCTGCGGAAACGCCTCTCCACCACCGGCTGTTGGGCAGATTCACTAGGTGCCAAACGCACTTATTGAGCTGCGTAGACCGACGCCAGTACAATCCGAGACACGGGACGGGGGCTCCACATGGCATCACAGGACAGCAGTGGCTGGACCTGCTGTGCTCGTTGTCGAGTTCTGAGCGTCGCCCGGCCAGTTGCGTCGCAGATTGCGGAGCACATGCAAGGAGGCTGTACATGAGAATGCGAAGGTGGGCGATTGGTGGCCTCGGTGCTGCCGGCGCCGTGCTCGTCGCCGGTGCGACGGCATGGGCCTGCGTGTCCGGTCCTGCTGTCAACCTGTCCACGGTCAATGCCAAGCCCGGCCAGGAAGTCACTGTCAACGGCACCAACTTCTCCAAGGCCGACCCCGTCACCGTGCGGTGGAACGCCCTCGACGGGCCGGTGCTGGCCACGTTCGAGCGCGGCGCCAACAACACCGTGACCGGCGCCTTCACCGTTCCCCAGGAGGCCAAGGCGGGCAACTACGTCGTCGTCTTCAGCCAGACCGGCCCTGACGGCAAGCTCTCGCAGCTGCCCATCCGTGCCCTTCTGACCGTCACGCCCGATGGCGGCGCCACGCCCGTCGTCGGGGCCTCCGTCTCGGCGCAGGACACGTCCCGCCCGGTCGGCTTGGTGACGACGGACAACGACATCAGCGGTGCCACCCTGGCCCTCATCGGCCTCGGCGTCGCCGGCGTCGGCATGTTCGTGGCCGGTATGGCCGCCCTCTTCGCCGGTCGCCGTGGCGGCCGTGCGCCGGAGGCGGTGCGGGCTCGCAGCTGATCGCTGCCGGCTTCACCGGGCGACAAACCCGGGCAATTACAGAATTGGGCGGCCCCCTCGACAACTCGAGGGGGCCGCTTTGTGTCTGGTCTACTTCTCGGGCCGGTTCGGTGCTAGACAGCCGCATCGCTGCCAGGTTCGAGCCTGGGACAGGGGGAAAATCGGCGGAGCGCCGACCGGGAACGCCGGTCGGCCGGTCGTTCAATTTCAGGGGGAATGCATGACCAAGAAGTCCGTCCGGCGGCTGGCAATGCTGGCCGCAGCGGGCGCCATGCTGGTCGCGCAGGGTGCTGCGCAGGCCGCTGACGAACCGCTCCGACTCACCAAACCGGTAAACGCCACCAAGGCGGACCTGAACCCGCAGCGGACGTACTCGCCGCCGGGCTTCGCGGTCCACCCCGACAACCCGAAGATCATCGTGGGCGGGTTCATCGAGTTCCGGGCCCGCCAGTGCGGCCTGATCCGTTCCACCGACGGCGGGGAGACGTGGCGGATCCTCGATTCGAACCCGGCCATCAACACCCAGCCGTACTGCCAGGCGGCGAACTCCAACATCTTCCACGCCCCGGTGGCGTGGGGGCGCGACGGCACCCTCTACCTGGCCACCCACGCCTGGGACGAGACCACCCGCACCCAGACCAGCATCATCCTGGCCCGCTCCGAGGACATGGGCGACAACTGGACGACGGTGTTCGCTCGTGACGCCCGAACGACCAAGGACGCCGACCAGGAGAACGACCGGCCCGTGACCGGCCTCTACGTCGACCGCGAGTCGGGCAGCGAGGACACGGTCTACGTGCTCTACCGCCGCGCTTACACCAACCGCACGGCGCCCAACGCGTTCCCGCAGCACCCGGTGGTGGCCATCTCCCGTGACGGCGGCCGCACCTTCGAGGAGCCGGTCTCGGCGCTGGGCAACCCTTACGCCAGCGAGCAGGTGCGCCAGCAGGGCCTGACCAGCCGCACGACGGCGACCACTGCGCCCGGGGCCACGACGACCATCCCGCCGGAAGGGTCGGCGGCGGCCGAGCCGCTCAGGGTGGACAACTTCGGCGCCTCCAGCAACGGCCAGGGGATCACCGCCGACGACGACGGCAACCTGTACGTGACCTACATGTCCGAGATCGCCAACGTGAGCGGCGCGCCTCGGGCGATCGTCGTGTCCAAGTCCACCGACCAGGGCCGGACGTGGCAGGGCGTGCTGGCTCGGCCCTTCAGCTACGAGAACGCCCAGAATCCCCGCATCGCGTGGACGCCGGGCGGCGGCGCCAACGGCACCGTCCACGTGGTTTGGGAGTGGAGGCACCCGGCCGAGCTGAACACCTACGCCGACGTGGGCTACATCCGCTCCACCGACGGTGGCCAGGTTTGGAGCGAGCCTCGCCGCATCGCCGACGACGACCCCACCAAGCTGTTCGGCAAGTACCTGCCGGAGATCAAGGTGGCGCCCAACGGCCGGCTGGACGCGGTGTGGTGGGACCTCCGTGACGACCCGGGCATCCGGGGCATGGACGTCTACTACGCCTACTCCGAGGACGATGGCGTGACGTGGTCGAAGAACTACCGCATCACCGACCAGACCATCGACCGGCGGTTCGGGGTGTGGGGCAACAACTTCGACCAGAACTCGCCGCCCAGCCTCGCCTCGGTCAACGAGTACGCCATCATCGCCTGGGACGACACCCGTCACTCCCGTGGCGAGTCGGGCCAGCTCGTTCCCAACGACCCGGTCTTCGAGCAGGGCGTGGGGATTGGCGGTGGCGTGCAGGACATCTACGTCTCGAGCGTGCAGTTCAAGGCACTCGGGGGTGGGGCGTCCAAGGTAACCAAGGCGATCCTCGCCGGCGTCGTCGGCCTGCTCGCCGTCGGCCTCATCCTCACCCTCGTCGCCTACTCCCAGAAGCGGAAGGCGGGCGGGCCGGCCGCCCCCAAGAAGGCCACGCAGACCGCAGGCGTGAAGTAAGCAGCGAAGCATGGTGAAGCGACGGCCGGCTTCCTTCGGGAGGCCGGCCGTTGCGCGATTGGCACCCATGGCCGACCGCCACGGGTGCCCGTAGACTGCCGCTAGACGCGGGCGGACAGGGCGCCGGTGGGCCGGCCGTCCCTGCGCCCCAGTAGGAGGTCGCAGGATGCAATCCGCTCCCAGCAACTCGGCCCTCGGCAATACCGGCCAGGTGTGCGCCAACCACAAGAAGCGGGAGCGGGTGGCGACCTGTGGATTGTGCAGCTCCCCGCTGTGCACCGACTGCATCGTACACACCGCGGTGGGCGTGAAGTGCCGGCGGTGCACGGGCGGCGCCGCCGCTACCGCACCCAACGCATCGGAGCGGGCGAGGCACCCCGAGGAGCGCAAGCGCAAGTGGGCCGTTCCCGTCGCCATCGCCGGGGCGCTGTTCGTCGTAATCGGCGCCATCGCCTTTATAGGCCGGGGCGACGGAGGATCGTCGGAGGAGGCCGACGTGGCCCTCGACGCCGGTGGGGGCGCGACGGCGACCGAGTTCAACGACGGGTCGTTCGTCGACCGTCCCGCCGACTTCCGGGGTGGCGCGGGCATGCGCCTGGGCGCCACCCTGACCGTGCCGTCGCAGTTGGGCACCGGGCGGGCGCCGGGCGTGCTCATCGTTCCCGGCGGAGGGGCCCAGGACCGCAACGGTGGGATAACCCTCGAGGGCAGCCTGCCCGACCCCCTGTACCAGGATCTGGCCGAGTCGTTCGCGGGCGCCGGCATCGTCAGCCTGCGCTACGACCGGCGCGGCTCCCAGGCCGCCCAGCTCGGCCCCGGCGTGCCGCTCACCTGGGACGACCTGGTGGCCGACGCCCGGGCCGGGCTCGCCTTTCTGGCCGAGCGCAGGGAGACCCAGGGCCAGCCCATCACCGTGGTCGGCTACGACCAGGGCGGGTTCATCGCCATGCTGCTCGCCTCCGACCCACGCGTGAAGGGCGTGGTGGTCATCTCCACGCCCGCCCGCCCGATCCAGGACGTGCTCGCCTCCGACTTCCGTCGCGGCATCCCCGACCCGGCCAAGGCGGAAGCCGTCTCCGCCCAGATGTCGGCGGCGGCCGCTCAGCTGGTGGCCACTGGCACGCCTCCCGCCGCGGCCGACCTTCCCGAGGAGCTGCGTCTCGTGTTCAGCGCCGACGCCGCCTACCTGCGGGGCCTGTTCTCCTTCGACCCGGTGGCGGAGGCGGCCAAGGTGCGGGTGCCGGCGCTGGTGGTGCGCGGCGGCAACGACGCCAGCGTCCTCCAGACCGACGTCGACCGGTTGGTGGCGGCCTTCCCGCGGGCCGAAGCCCTGAGCTCGCCCCTCGGCGGTAACACCCTGGCCCTGCCGCCGGGCCAGGAGGGTCGCTTCCACAACCCGTCCCGCCACGGCACGACCCGAGACGGCGACGCCCTCTTTGCCATCGACGAGTGGGTGAAGAACAAGGCCCGGTAGCTCCCGCACCCTTCGGCAGCTGGCCGTCGCCCATAACTGCGGCGGTCCTCGTAGAGCGGACGGTCTCACTCAGTTCCGTCGCCGTCGACGGGGGGCGACTGTGGTGGGGCGAGCGCCGGCCGGCTGAGGGGGGCCGGGAGGTGCTGGTCTGCGACGGGAACGACGTCCTGCCGCCCGGGTTCTCGGCCCGCAGCCGGGTCCACGAGTACGGCGGGCGCGCCTACGCGGTGCACGCGGGGACGGTCGTCTTCTCCAACGACGGCGACGGTCGGCTGTGGCGGCTCGATCGGGGTGGCGGCGGGCCGCAGCCCCTGACGCCCGAGGACGGGACGGCCCGCTTCGCCGATCCGGCGGTGAGCCCAGATGGCCGGTGGGTCGTGTGCGTCCGGGAGCGGCACGGCGACACGGTCGACAACGACCTGGTGGCGGTGGACATGGGTGGGGGGGCGCCCGTAACCCTCGCCCGGGGCCGGGACTTCTACGCCGCCCCCCGGTTCCGTCCCGACGGCGGCCGGCTGGCGTGGCTCGCCTGGGACCTCCCCAACATGCCGTGGGACGGGACCGAGCTGTGGACAACGACGTTCGACGGCGCCAAATGGCCGGCCGTGGGCGGCACCCATCGCGTCGCCGGCGGTCCCCGCGAGTCGATCTCCCAGCCCCGCTGGTCGCCCGACGGCACCCTGCACTGGATCTCGGACGGCTCGGGGTGGTGGAACCTGCATTCGGAGGCGGCCGGCCCTCTCGCCCCGACCGAGGCCGAGTTCGCCGACCCCGACTGGGTCTTCGGGCAGTCCACCTACACGTTCCTGCCCGATGGCCGGCTGGTGGCGGCGTGGTCCCGCCGCGGGCTGGATTCGCTGGGCACCGTGGCGGAAGGCCGGGCCGTTCCCCTGGACCTGCCCTTCACGGCTGTATCCGCCCTCCAGGCGCTGGGCCCGTCCACGGTGGCGGCCATCGCCGCGTCGGCCACGTCGGCCCCCGCGGTCGTGACCGTCGACGTGGACACCGGGTCGTGGCAGACGATCCGCTCCAGCCGTGAGGGGGCTGCACCTGTGCCGGCCGGAGCTCTCTCCGAGCCCCGGCCCATCTCGTTCCCGTCCGAAGGTGGCCGTACCGCCCACGCCTTCTACTACCCGCCCCGGCTCGAGGGGTACGACGGGCGGGCGGATGAGCGGCCGCCCCTGATGGTTCGCAGCCACGGTGGCCCCACGTCGTCGGCCGTGCCCGCCCTCAACCTCGAGTTCCAGTACTGGACGAGCCGGGGCATCGCGGTGGTCGACGTCGACTACGGCGGCAGCAGCGGCTACGGCCGGTCCTACCGGGAGGAGCTCGACGGGCGGTGGGGGATCGTCGACGTGGAGGACTGCGTGGCCGCCGCCCGCCACTTGGCCGAGGCGGGGGAGGTGGACGGTAACCGCCTGCTCGTGAGGGGCAGCAGCGCGGGCGGCTTCACCACCCTGTGCGCCCTCACCTTTTACCCCGGCGCGTTCGCCGCCGGGGCGAGCTACTACGGCGTGGCCGACCTCGAGACCCTGGCCGCCGAAACCCACAAGTTCGAGTCCCGCTACCTCGACCGCCTGGTCGGCCCGTACCCCGGGGCCAAGGAGGTGTACCGGCAGCGCTCGCCCGTGCACTTCGCCGACCGCATCACGTCCCCCGTCATCCTGTTCCAAGGGTTGGAGGACGCGGTCGTGCCTCCGTCGCAGGCCGAGGTGCTGGTCGAGGCGCTGCGGGCCAACGGGGTGCCGTTCGCCTACGTGACCTTCGAGGGCGAGCAGCACGGGTTCCGCCGGGCGGAGACCGTCATGAGGGCGGTGGAGGC
>DASUXN010000023.1:0-3737 GCA_036377875.1 Acidimicrobiales bacterium | reverse complement strand
ACAGCGGCCTCGACCTGCCCGAGGCGGGTTGCGTGCAGCTGGACGGCTACCAGGCCCTGGCCTACGTGCGCAGCCGGTACTACGAGTACTACGAGGCGGGCGCCTGGCACTACGACCCCACGTCCGACTTCGGCAGGATCAAGCGCCAGCAGGACTTCATCCGCCGCGCCATCAAGAAGGCGGTGGCGACGGGCCTGACCAACCCCATCCAGCTCAACCGCCTGGTGAACATCGGCGTGGACAACGTCCGGATCGACTCCGCCATGTCGACCAAGGACATCGTCACGGTGGCCCGGCGGTTCAAGTCGCTCGACGCCGATAGCGTCGACATGCAGACCCTCCCCACCACCGGCGCCTCCTACGCCGCCGCCGGCGACGTGCAGCTGCTCAACGAGGCGGAGGCCCGCCCCCTCATCGACCGGATCAACGGCAAGGCGCCGCTGGAGCCCTCCGCCATCAGCCCCGCCGAGGTCCAGGTGCGGGTGCTGAACGGCAACGGGCTGGACGGGGCGGCCGGCAAGGCGGCGTTCTCGCTCCAGAACGCAGGCTTCGCCACCGCCGGCACGGGCGAGGCCGACTCGTTCAACTACGGCAAGTCGGTCATCCGCTACGGCCCCGGCAAGGCGGACAAGGCCGAGCTGCTGCGCAGCTACCTGGCCGCCGGCGCCTCTCTCCAGGAGGACTCGACCCTCGGCACCGTCGACCTCGCTCTGGTCGTGGGGGCCGACTACACCGGAGTGCGCGCCGGCCCGGCCGGCCCGGCCGCCGCCCCCTCGCCCACCGCCGCCGCCGACCCGGCCAGCCCGACCAGCCAGGCCCCCACCCAGCCCGCCTGTTGAAAGCGATAATCCCGGCGGGAGGGGCCGGGACGCGCTTGCGGCCCATCACCCACACCAGCGCCAAGCAGCTGGTGCCGGTGGCCAACAAGCCCATCCTGTTCTACGCCTTGGAGGCCATCGCCGAGGCGGGCATCGTCGACGTGGCCGTGATCGTGGGCGACACCGCCGACGAGGTGGAGGCGGCCGTGGGCGACGGCAAGCGCTGGGGCCTGCGGGTGACCTACATCCCCCAGGACGCGCCCCGCGGCCTGGCTCATTGCGTGCTGATCGCCAGGGACTTCCTGGGCGACGACGACTTCGTCATGTACCTGGGCGACAACCTCCTGGGCGAGGGCGTGGCCGAGTTCGTCCGCCAGTTCTCGGTCGAGAAGGCGGCGGCCCGGATCCTGCTGGCCAAGGTGCCCGATCCGCAGCGCTTCGGGGTGGCCGAGCTGGACGGCGACGGCAGGGTGGTGAGGCTGGTGGAGAAGCCGGCCGAACCCCCCTCCGACCTGGCCCTGGTCGGTGTCTACCTGTTCGACCGGACGATCCACGAGGCGGTGGACGCCATCCGCCCGTCGTGGCGGGACGAGCTCGAGATCACCGACGCCATCCAGTGGCTCATCGACAACGGCCACCCCGTGCGCAGCCAGGTGGTGACCGGCTTCTGGAAGGACACCGGCCAGCTGGGGGCCCTGCTGGAGGGCAACCGGCTCGTGCTCGAGTCGATCGAGCCGCTCGTCGAAGGCAAGGTGGACGACGAGTCCAGGCTGGTGGGGCGGGTGGTCGTCCAGCAGGGGGCCGAGGTCGTGCGCTCGATCATCCGCGGCCCCGCCATCGTGGGCGAGGGCACCCGGGTGGTCGACAGCTTCGTCGGGCCGTTCACCGCCATCTACTACGGCTGCGAGATCCTGCGGTCGGAGATCGAGCACTCGATCGTGCTGGAGCAGAGCCGCATCGTCGACATGCCCCGCATCGAGGACTCCCTCATCGGCAAGCAGGTCGAGGTCACCCGATCCCAGTCGAAGCCCCACGCCCACCGCCTGATGCTCGGGGACCACTCGCGCGTCGACCTCGTGTGATGTGCGCCCCGTGACGAACGTGCTGGTGACGGGGGGCGCCGGCTTCATCGGGTCCAACTTCGTGCGCTACTGGGCCGAGGCCCATCCCGACGACCGGGTCGTCGCCTACGACGTCCTCACCTACGCCGGCAACCCCGCCAACCTGGCCGGGCTGGAGGACCGTGTCCCCCTGGTCCATGCCGACGTGTGCGACCCGGGATCGGCCCAGGCGGCCCTGCGGGACCACGAGATCGACGTGGTCGTCCACTTCGCGGCCGAGTCCCACAACAGCCTGGCCGTGATCGACCCCACCCGGTTCTTCCGCACCAACGTGGTAGGCACCCAGACGATGCTGGAAGCGGCCCGCAGGGTGGGCGTGGAGCGCTTCCACCACATCTCGACGTGCGAGGTCTACGGCGACCTCGACCTCGACGCCGACGAGGCGTTTACCGAGGAGTCGCCCTACCGCCCCCGGACGCCCTACAACGCGTCCAAGGCGGGGGCCGACCACGCCGTGCGCGCCTACTCCCAGACCTACGGCCTGCCCGTCACCATCACCAACTGCGCCAACAACTTCGGGCCCTACCAGTTCCCCGAGAAGCTCATCCCCCTGTTCGTCACCAACGCCCTCGACGACACGCCCCTCCCGCTGTACGAGTCGGTGCGCAACCGGCGGGAGTGGCTGCACGTGCTCGACCACTGCCGGGCGGTGGAGGCCGTGTTGGAGCGGGGGGTGGTGGGCGAGACGTACCACGTGGGCAGCGGCGTGGAGCGCGACATAGAGCAGATCGCCGACCTCGTCCTCGCCGCCCTGGGCAAGCCGTCCAGCCTGAAGAAGATTGTCCCCGACCGGCCCGGCCACGACCGCCGCTACGTGCTCGACTTCACCAAGATCACCCGCGAGCTGGGCTGGTCGCCCCAGGTCGACTTCGACGAGGGCCTGGCCGAGACCGTGGCGTGGTACGCCGCCAACCGGGAGTGGTGGGAGCCGCTCCGGAGCCGCGCGCCGGTGGAGGAGACGGCGTGGGGCGAGTCCTGATCACGGGGGCGGGCGGCCAGGTCGGGCGCGAGCTGGTCGAGGCCTTCGACGGTTGGGACGTGGTGGGCTGCGACCGGGCGACCCTCGACGTGGCCGACCGCGGCTCGGTGCTGGGCGCCATCTGCTCGACCGAGCCCGACGTCGTCGTGCACGCCGCCGCCTGGACCGACGTGGACGGCTGCGAGGGCGACCCGGACCGGGCCTACCGCGTCAACGCCCTGGGCACCCGCCACGTCGCCGAGGGAGCCAGGCTGGCCGGGGCCCGGGTGTGTTACCTCTCGACCGACTACGTCTTCGACGGCCGCACGGACCGACCCTACGTCGAGTGGGACTTCCCCAACCCCGTCTCGGTCTACGGGCGGTCGAAGCTGGCCGGGGAGCGCGAGCTCGGCCCGGGCGACACCGTCGTGCGCACGTCGTGGGTGTGCGGCCGCCACGGCAGCAACTTCGTGAAGACCGTCCTGAGCCGCGCCGGGGCCGGCCAGCCCCTCCGGGTGGTCGACGACCAGAGCGGCTGCCCCACCTTCGCCGACGACCTGGCCGGGATGGTCCGGCGGCTGGTGGTGGCCCGGCTGCCGGGGGTCTTCCACGTCACCAACCAGGGCCCGACCAGCTGGTACCGGTTCGCGGCCGACATCCTCGGCGCCGCCGGCCTCGACCCCGGGCTGGCGACGCCGATTCCCACTGCCGAGCTCGACCCGCCCCGGCCCGCTCCCCGGCCGGCCAACTCCGTGCTCGACAACGCCGCCCTGCGCCTCTCCGGCATCCCCCTGCTCCCCGACCACCACGAGCCGCTGGAGCGGCTGGTGAAGGCGCTCG
>DASUXN010000022.1:0-8200 GCA_036377875.1 Acidimicrobiales bacterium | reverse complement strand
TCGCCCGCCGCATCGTGCTGGCCACGGGCGTGGAGGACTCGTTCCCCGACGTGGACGGGTTCTTCGAGCACTACGGGGCCAGCGTTTTCCACTGCCCGACCTGCGACGGCTACGAGGCCCGTGACCGGCGCGTCGTGGCCTTCGGCTGGAGTGAGCACGTGGCCGGGTTCGCCCTGGGCCTGCTCGACTGGGCCGCCCAGGTCACCGTGATCACCGACGGCAGCCACTTCGAGGGCGACGCCGCCTGCGAGGCCGCCCTCGCTCGCAACCGGATCCCGGTGCTGGAGGACGACGCCGTCGAGCTGCTGGGCGAGCGCGGCAGCCTCGAGGGCGTGCGGCTGCGAGGCGGCGACACGGTCCCTTGCGAGCTCGCCTTCTTCTCGATCGCCCATCGTCCCCGCACCGAACTGGCCACGTTCCTGGGGTGCGCCCTGACCGGCGAGGGCTGCATCGTCGTGGACGAGGACCAGCAGACGACCGTGCCCGGCGTATATGCCGCCGGCGACGTCGTCCCCGGGCTCCAGATCGTGCAGGTGGCGGCGGCCGAGGGGGCGGTGGCGGGGGTGCGCTGCGCGCTCTCCCTGCGAGGGCAGCCGGCCGGACCGGACGCCCCCGAGCCGGGCCCCGACACGCACGCCGAGCTGGAGCCCGGCGAGTAGGCCCTCAGCCCTCGGGCGGCACCACCTGCACCACGTAGCGGCGCAGCTCCGACGGATCGGTGTCCCACGGCGCCCGGAACCGGCACTCGATGGCGTCCTCGCCGGCGTCGTGGGCCTTGATCCGCACCTTCCATCTGGGCGCGTCCTCGGTGAGAAGGCCTTCCTCGACGATCTCCAGCAGGTCGCCGACCACCTCGACGTGCCAGACGTTGCCGGGCAGGGGGTTGATCGGTAGGCGCAGCTCGAAGGTGGCGCCCTCCTTGACCTTGACCACCTTGACGGTCTCCACCGGACCGCCGTCGTCCTCGACGACGGGCGCCTCTTCCTCGACTCCCTCGGGTCGCACCTCCAACGCCGGGTCGTAGCTGGGGGGCGGGGGCCTCACTTGCTCGTGGACCCAGATCCAGCCGTCCCGCTCCCGCACCGTGTACGTCGGGAGGTAGCCCGGCTTGGTCTTCCACAGCTTCTCGGGCCCGAACCGCTGGGCCGGGAAGACGTTCTCCCCGGTGCGGGGGTCGTACATGTACTGATGGCGGGGGCAGCGGATGTTCTCCTCCCACACGGAGGCGCCCTCCAGGTCGGTGCCCTGGTGGGGGCACACCGAGGAGAAGGCCACCGCTTCGCCGCTGTTGAGCCGGGCCACCAGCACCACCTGCCGTCCCGCCGTAGCGGCGAAGATCTCCCCGGCCAGCAGATCGGCCGAGCGCACCGTCCGGTGCCAGCCCCCCTCAGCCACGAGCAGGCCCGGGCCCGGGGCTGTCCTCGTCGAGGAGGCGGGCCATGACGACCGCGTCCCACAGCTCCCCGTTGCGGCGGCGGTAGTGGTGGCGCAGACGGCCCTCCTCCACGAACCCGTGGCGGCGGTAGAGGCGGAGGGCGGGCTCATTGTGGGGCCAGACCTGGAGGCTGACCTTGTGGGCCCCCAGCCTGCGGGCGACGGCCACGGCCTCCTCCACCAGCGCCCCACCCGCGCCGCGCCTGCGCCACCCGGCGTCGACGCACATCCCGAAGTCGGCCACGCCGTAGCCTGCCACCGACAGCGCCAGCAGGCCCACGATCGACTCTCCTTCGGTGGCGACGAGGAGGGCTCCGCGTTCGTCGGCCAGGGCCGAGAGGAACCGCTCTTTCCGCAGCGCGTGGTCGAGGGGCGGCTCGGCGCCCATCCAGCGGCCCTCTTCGACGATCCGGGCGAACAGGCGGACGCAGGCGTCGACGTCGTCGATGGTCCCCTCGCGCACGGTGACGGCCACGAGGGTGGCGTTCACCACATGCGGCGGGTGGCGACCCGCAGCACGCGGCGGGTCAGCGCCCACGGCGACAGGCGCGACGACAGGGCGAGGGCCCGGAAGTGGAGGCCGGGCACGACCTCGGCCCGCCTGCGCTCTAGGGCCCGCAGGGCGGCGTCGGCCACCTCGTCGGGCTCCATCCAGGCCGGCCCCGGGACGAGGCTGCGCTCGAAGCCGGTGTGGTCGTGGAACTCGCTGGTGGTGAACCCGGGGAGCACGAGCAGCGCCTGCACGCCCGTGCCCTTCAACTCGTCCTCGACGGCTCGGGTCAGCGTGGTGACGAACGCCTTGCTGGCCGAGTAGGTGGCCCACAGCGGGATGGGCTGGTGGCCGGCGATCGAGGAGACGTTCACGACCGCGCCCGTTCCCCGCTCGATCATTCCCGGCAGGGCGGCCCGGGTGATTCGCATCAGGCCCACCACGTTGACCTGGACCTGCCGTTGCTCCTCGTCCACGGGCAGGGTGGCGAAGCGTCCCTGGCTGCCGAAGCCGGCCGCGTTCACGACCACGTCGACGGGCCGGGACGCGTCGTCCAGCCGATCCTCCACCGCCGCCAGCTGCGCCGGGTCGGCCAGGTCGGCGGGCAGCACCTCCACATCGCGCGAGTGGAGCCCGGCAATCTCCTCGGCCAGCTCGTCCAGGCGGTCCTTGCGGCGGGCCACGGCCACGACGTCGAGTCCCTCGCGGGCGAGGGCCACCGCGAACGCCCGTCCGATCCCGCTCGACGCCCCGGTCACGAGGGCAGTCCGCCACCCGCGGCGTTCAGGCCACGCAGGCCGGCCCCGGCGTTCAGGCCACCCGGCCGTCGACATGGCCCCGACCCTACCGTGAGGTATCACGACACAAACTGTTAACGAGAGGGAAACACACCCGAGAGGTTGCCCTCCTACGGTCGCTCCACTACCTAGTTAGATGGGGGAGGGTGGATGGAAATCGACTCAGGCAATACCGCCTGGGTACTGGCGTCGGCGGCGCTGGTCCTGTTCATGACGCCGGGGCTCGCGTTCTTCTACGGAGGAATGGTGCGCTCCAAGAACGTGCTCGGCATGCTCATGCAGAACTTCTTCGCCATGGGCCTGGTCAGCGTCCTATGGGGCCTCTTCGTGTTCAGCCTGGCCTTCGGCGACGGCGGGCAGTTCATCGGGAACTTCGACATGGCTGGACTGACGGACCTGGGCCGCGAGGGCTTCGAGCTTCCCGGCTATGAAGGCCTTCTCACCATCCCGCCGCTCGCCTTCTGCGCCTTCCAGCTGATGTTCGCCATCATCACCCCGGCTCTGTTCACGGGAGCGACGGCCGACCGCATGAAGTTCGGCGGCTACGCGGCCTTCCTGGGCCTCTGGGTGATCCTGGTGTACGCACCGGTGGCGCACTGGGTGTTCAGCCCGCTGGGCTGGCTGTTCGACCTGGGCGCCCTCGACTTCGCCGGCGGCGCGGTGGTCCACATCAACGCCGGTGTCGCTGCCCTGGTGCTCGTGCTGGTGATCGGGCGGCGCCGAGGCTGGCCCCAGGAGGCCATGCCCCCCCACGCCCTGCCGTGGACGCTGCTGGGCTCGGGGATCCTGTGGTTCGGGTGGTTCGGGTTCAACGCCGGCTCGGCGCTGGCGGCCGACGGCATCGCCGCTCAGGCGTTCATGAACACGCACATGGCGGCGGCGGCGGCCATGCTCGGCTGGCTGATCGTGGAGAAGGCGAAGAGTGGACACGCCACCACGCTGGGTGCGGCGTCCGGGCTGGTGGCGGGCCTGGTCGCCATCACGCCCTGCGCCGGCTTCGTCGGCGGGGTGGCCCCCCTCATCATCGGCTTCATCGCCGGGGTGGTGTGCTTCCTGGCCATCCAGCTCAAGTTCAGGCTGAAGTACGACGACTCCCTCGACGTCATCGCCGTCCACCTCGTGGGGGGGCTGATCGGCACGCTCCTGCTGGGCCTGTTCGCGGACAGCGCCATCAACGCCGCCGCCGCCGACGGCCTCTTCTTCGGTGGCGGGGCAGAGCTGTTGGGCAAGCAGTTCGTGGCCGCCGGGGCGACGATGGCGTGGTCGGGTGTCATCTCCTTCATCCTGGCCAAGGTCATCGATGCCACAATCGGCCTGCGGGTCACCCCCGAGCAGGAAGCGGAGGGGCTCGACCTGTCCCAGCACGCAGAGAACGCCTACACGGGCGACCTGGGCTCCATGGAAAGGGTTGGCCGATGAAGCTCGTGACCGCCATCGTCAAGCCGTTCAAGATCGACGACGTCAAGGAGGCCCTGCGGGGGCTCGGTGTGCAGGGCATGACCGTCTCCGAAGTCAGGGGATTCGGTCGGCAGCGGGGCCACACCGAGGTCTACCGGGGGGCGGAGTACACGGTGGACTTCGTTCCCAAGATCCGAGTCGAGATCGTCGCCGACGACTCCGAGGTGTCCCGCATCGTCGACGCCATCGTCACCGCCGCCCGCACCGACAAGATCGGCGACGGAAAGGTATGGGTCACCAACGTCGACGACCTCGTCCGCATTCGCACCGGTGAGAAGGGGGCCGACGCGTTGTGAGCCCCGGACGGCCGGGCGTGGGGCAGGGGCCCGCAGCGGCCCGCCATGTGACTTGTCCCTGCTAGTACCCGAGGACATCCTCGGGGTCCGCAACGACACCACGCTCCAGGGCCCGGCTTTCTGCCGGGCCCTGAGCGCTGCCACCGACCGGTGGCTGGAGGGGCTGTTCACCGCCGCCCTGGAGAACGGCGACGGTCGCGGCCTCGCCCTCGTAGCCGTGGGCGGCTACGGCAGGGCCGAGTTGTGCCCGGGAAGCGACGTCGACGTCGTGCTCGTCGACGCGGCCAAACGGGACAGGAAGGTGCTGGCCCTTACCGCCGAGCGCATCTGGTACCCCGTGTGGGACGCGGGGGTGAAGCTGGGCCACGCCGTCCGCACCCCCAAGGAGGCCCTGTCCCTGGCCGCCACCGACCTCGACACGGCTACGTCCCTGCTGGCGGTGCGGCTGGTGGCGGGGGACCCTGGTGTGGCCCACGATCTGGCCGTGCGCGCCCTCGCCCAGTGGCGCCAGCGGTCCTCGCGGTGGCTGTCGGCGCTCGCCGCGTCGGTGGCCGAGCGTCACGAGCGGGCGGGCGAGGTCGCCTTCCTGCTCGAGCCCGACCTCAAGGAGGGAAGGGGCGGCCTGCGCGACGTCCACGCCCTCACGTGGGCGGAGGCGGCCCACCGCATCCTCCTGCCCGACGACCACCAGGCCCTGACCACCGCCTACGAGACCGTGCTGGCCATCCGCGTCGAGCTTCACCGCAGGACGGGCAAGCCCCACGACCGCCTCCTCCTCCAAGAGCAGGACGGGGTGGCCGCCGCCCTGGGCGATCCCGACGCCGACGCCCTCATGTCCCGCCTCGCCGCCGCCGCCCGCGCCATCGCCTGGCGCAGCGACGAGGCCTGGCAGCGGGTCGAAGGCTCACTGCGGGGCCCGTCGGGGCGCACCGCGGCCCGCGATCGGCCGGTGGCGGCGGGACTCGTGCTGCGGGAAGGCGTGGTCGAGCTGGGGGCCGACGCCGACGTGACGGGCGACGCCGCCCTCGTGCTGCGGGCGGCCGCGGCCGCCGCCTCGGCCGGCACCCGCCTCGGTCGGGCCGCGCTCGACCGCCTGGCCGCCGACGCCGTCCTCCCCCCCGAGCCGTGGCCCGAGGAGGCTCGGCGCAACTTCGTCCGCCTGCTCGACGCCGGTCGGGCGGCGCTGCCGGTGCTGGAGGCGCTCGACCAGAAGGGCCTGCTGGGCCGGCTGGTGCCCGAGTGGGAGCGGGTGCGCAGCCTGCCCCAGCGCAACGCCTACCACCGCTTCACCGTCGACCGGCACCTGTGCGAGGCGGCGGTAGGTGCGGCCGAGCTCACCGACCGCGTGCGCAGGCCGGACCTGCTGCTGGTGGGGGCGTGGCTGCACGACATCGGCAAGGGCGGCCCCGGCGACCACAGCGAGGCCGGGGCCCGGATCGTGGAGACGGTGGCCACCCGCATGGGCTTCCGGCCCGCCGACGTGGCCGTGCTCGTGCGCCTGACCCTCCACCACCTCGTGCTGGCCGACGCCGCCACCCGTCGCGACCTCAACGACCCGGCCACGGTGGCGGCGGTGGCGGAGGCGGTCCGCGACACCGAGACGCTGGAGCTGCTCCACGCCCTGACCGTGGCCGACTCCCTCGCCACCGGCCCCGCCGCCTGGAGCGACTGGAAGGCCTCGCTGGTCGAAGACCTGGTGCGTCGCACCGGCCGGATCCTCGCCGGAGAATCCACCGAGGCCGTCACCGACGCCGGCCCGGGGCCGGCCGAGCAGGCCCTGGCGGGAAAGATCGAGGCAGGCGACGATCTGGTGCTCGCGGCTGAGGGCAACGACCTGTCACTGGCCGCCGCCGACCGTCCCGGCCTGTTCTGGCGTGTGGCGGGGACCCTCGCCCTCCACGGCCTCGACGTGCTCTCGGCCCGGGTGTGGTCGGCCGACGGGGGCGTGGCGGTGGAGGAGTTCCGGGTCGAGCCAGTCTTCGGGGGGACGCCCGACTGGGCCAAGGTCGAGGCCGACCTGCGCCGAGTGCTGGCCGGGCGGCTGTCGCTCGAGGCCCGCCTGGCCGACCGGTCCAAGGTGTACGCAGGGCGGACGAAGCTGCCGTCGGCCACGCCGGCGCGCTCCCACGTGCTGGTCGACAACGACGCCTCGGATCTGGCCACGGTCGTGGAGGTCCGGGCCCCCGACCGCATCGGCACGCTGTACCGGATCACCCGGGCCCTGTCCGACCTCGAGCTCGACATCCGCCACGCCAAGGTCTCCACCTTGGGCCACGAGGTGGTCGACTGCTTCTACGTGCTCGACGCCACCGGGTCGAAGCTCCAGGACGAGGAGCACCGGCGCGAGGTCGAGCGGGCGATCCTCGTCGAGCTGTCGCGCACGTAGCCTCCGGCGATGGACATCAACGACGCCCGAGACTTCGTCCGCAAACATCACCAAGCTGTCCTCGCCACCCGCCGCAAGGACGGACGGCCCCAGCTGTCGCCCGTCTCGGTCACCGTCGACCCCGAGGGTCGGGTGACGATCAGCAGCCGTGAGCACGCCTACAAGGTGCGCAACCTCCGGCGCGATCCGCACGTCTCGTTGTGCGTGCTGCCCGACGGGTTCTACGGCGGCCCGTGGGTGCAGATCGACGGCACCGCCGAGGTCGTCTCGCAGCCCGAGGCGTTGGAGCTGCTGGTCGAGTACTACCGCAGCATCTCCGGCGAGCACCCCGACTGGGACGAGTACCGGGAGGCCATGGTCCAGCAGGAGCGTGTGCTGGTACGGATCACCATCGAACGCGCCGGCCCCGATCGGGCTGCATAGGATCGGCTTGGTCAAGTCCGGGGAGCGTCTGGCAGTGGAACCTCCGAGTTCGCGATGGTTCGTCGTCTGCGCCGTGCCGGCGCCCGCTTGGGCGCGCTCGTCGGGTCGGACGCCGCCACCGTGCGGCAGAGCCTCGGCGCCCTGTCCATCTCGTCGATCGGTGACCTCCTCGCCGGCCTGACCCTCGGGTCGATCACCCACACCCTCGAAGCCCTTCCCGGCCTGCTCGTCCTGGTCCCCGCCGCCATCGGCATGCGGGGCAACATCTTCGGCGCCCTCGGTAGCCGGCTGGGCACGTCCATCCACGCCGGCACGTTCAACCTCTCCCGCCGGCGTGACACGGTCGTGGGCCAGAACGTGTGGGCGTCGGTGGCCCTGACGCTGGCCATCTCGCTGGCGCTCGCCTTCCTGGCCAAGGCGGTGGCGGTGGCGTTCGGGGTCCCCGACACCATCTCCGTCGTCGACTTCCTGCTGATCTCGGTGCTGGGCGGAGTGCTCTCGTCGGCCATCGTCCTGCTCATCACCCTCGGCGTGGCCGCCCGGTCGGTGTCCAAGAACTGGGACATGGACAACGTGGCCGCTCCGCTGGTCACCGCCGCGGGTGACGTGGTCACCCTGCCCTCGCTGTTCCTGGCCACCTACCTGGTGGGCCTGGGCTGGGTGTCGCCGGTGATCGCCCTGGTGACGGCCCTCCTGTCGATCGCGGCCCTGGTGATGGCGCTGCGGGCGGGCCTGCCCCTCCTGCGGCGCATCATCCGGGAGTCGCTGCCGGTGCTGCTGCTGGCGGGAACGGTGGACGTCCTGGCCGGCGTGACCATCGAGAAGCGGCTCGAGTCCTTCCTCGTCTTCCCCGGCCTGCTCGTGCTCGTGCCCCCCTTCCTGGAGGACACCGGCGCGCTGGGCGGGATCCTGTCCA
>DASUXN010000021.1:0-3540 GCA_036377875.1 Acidimicrobiales bacterium | reverse complement strand
GACTGACCCCCCTGTCCACCGGGAAGGACCTCCTCGTGGCGATTGCCCTGGTGGGTCTCGGGCTGGTGCTGGTGCTGGTGGCCGTGCTCGACGTGGTCTGGACGGCGGCGGCCGCCGGGTCGGGCTCGGGCCCGCTCAGCGGGCGGATCTCGGCCTGGCTGTGGCGGATGGCGCTGGCGGTCGGCCGCGCGCCCGACGGGCCGCGCCACCGGTTCCTCACGGTCGCGGGGATCTCGCTGGTCGTGGTCATCGTGCTCGTGTGGGCCCTGTCGGCGTGGGTCGGGTGGTGGCTGATCTTCTCGGGCACCGACGGGGCCGTGGTCGGTGCCGACTCCGGCGAGCCGGCCACATCGATGGAGCGGCTGCAATTCGCCGGCGCCAGTCTGTTCACCCTGGGCGGCTCGGCCGTCGAGGCCGGCTCCGGGGGCTGGCAGTTCGCCGCCATCGGCGCGACCGCCACCGGCGTGGTGTTCGTGACCCTGGCCATCAGCTACTTCGTGCCGGTGGCGTCGGCGCTGGCGGAGCGCCGCCAGCTGGGCGCGTACATCTCCTCGCTGGGCGGTACTCCCGAGCAGGTCGTGTGCCGGTCATGGACGGGCGACAGCCTCCGGGGCCTCGACCAGCACCTCGTGGCCATCACCCCGATGGTGCACGGGTTGGCCGAGCGCCACCTCACTTATCCCGTGCTCCAGTACTTCCACAGCGGGCGGGACCGCACGTCCACCGCCTTGAGCCTCGCCGTGCTGGACGACGCGCTCACCCTGCTTGGCAAGGGTGTCGCCCCGGAAGCCCGGCCTGAGGCGGTGGTCCTCGACCCATTGGTACAGGCGATCGGCTGGTACCTCGACACCGTGGAGGACGCGTTCGTCAGCGACGCCCCCAAGCCGCTGCCGCATCCCGATCTCGACGCCCTGCGCCGAGCGGGCATACCGACAGTCGACGACGAGGACTTCGAGAAGGCACTGAGTGACGCGGGCCGGAGGCGCTGTCAGCTGGCCAAGCTGCTGGTCGACGACGGCTGGCTCCCCGAGGCCTGGGAACGCCGGCGGCGAGGGGGGCTCGCGGCCACCCCGGCCCACTCCTAGGTCAGGATCTCCAGGACGATCAATCCGTTGGCGAAGACGAGGACGGCCAGCCACACCATCGTCCGGCGCAGCCAGAACAGGAGGATGGGGCCGGGGATGGTCGCGACAAAGGCGATGATGGCGTATGTCGTGAGCCGGCGCAGCTGCTCGTCCTCGGCGGGCGTGCACTCGCTGTCGCCCAGGTCACAGAAACCGATGGCGAACGCCCGGGCCACGACGAAGGCGGTGAGTGCCCAAGGGGGGACGACCATCACTGCGGCAGCGACCCGGCGGGCGGGGGTCCACTCGGGCCATGGCGCCCCATCGGGCCACCGCCTCGTCCGCTCCACGACCTTGCGTTCGTACGCCCTGTCAAGGGAGGGCTCCGGGCGCCGGCCCCGGAGATCGACCACCAGGGCCACGAGGAAGCCGGCCAGTCCGATGACCAGCGCCAGGGCCACCGAGACCAGGCGGGCGTCGTCGGCGGACGCCTCGCCCGGGCAGGGCGGCTGGATGCAGCGGATGGTGCTCTCGAGCGCACCCAACCGGGCGGACTCGTCGGCCACCGCAGGGCCCGCCAGCGCTCCCGCCACCGCACCGGCCACGGCGACGGTGATCACCCGGCGCCACCGCACCGTCTCCACCTCGCCATTGGACTCCCGGCCCAGGGCGATCGGCAACCGTCAAGTGGACCGCGCGGCGGCGGGAGGTCCGCCGTAGACTTCCGGGAGTGGCACTCTCACAAGACACTGCGACCGCCACGGACTTCCGGCTAGAGGACCTGGAGCAGTACCGCCGGGAGTTGACCGGCTACTGCTATCGGATGCTCGGGTCGGCGTTCGAGGCGGAGGATGCCGTCCAAGAGACGATGGTGCGGGCGTGGCGGGCCGGTGACAGCTTCGAGGGCCGTTCGGCGGTGCGGTCCTGGGTCTACCGGATCGCCACCAACGTCTGCCTCGACATGCTGCGAGGCCGCCAGCGGCGAGCCACGCCCATGGACCTGGGGCCCGCCGGCAAGGCCGACTCCTTCACCGGCGCCCAGCGCCCGGAGCACGCGTGGGTGACTCCCATCCCCGACGGCAAGGTCACTCCTGCCGATGCCGACCCGGCGGCGGTAGCCGAGGCCAGGGAGACCATCCGTCTCGCCTTCGTCACCGCGCTCCAGCACCTTCCCGCCCGCCAGCGAGCGGTGCTCATCCTCCGGGAGGTCCTGCGCTGGCAGGCGACCGAGGTGGCCGAACTGCTCGACACGAGCGTGGCGTCGGTCAACAGCGCTCTCCAGCGGGCCCGGGCAACTCTCGCCGCCCGCAACGTTGACAGGGACGGGGAGGTCGACGAGCCGTCTGCCTCTGCCGGGGTCGACGCCGATCAGCAGGCGCTGCTCGCCCGCTATGTGGACGCCTTCGAGCGCTACGACATCACCTCGCTCGTCGCCCTGCTCCACGAGGACGCAGTCATGTCCATGCCGCCCTACGACTTCTGGCTCAACGGCCCCGACCAGATGGGGCGGTGGTTCCTGGGCGAAGGCATCGGCTGCCGGGGATCTCGTCTGGTGGCCACCGCCGCCAACGGCTGTGCCGCGTTCGGGTCGTACCGGCCCGACCCTGCAGGTGGCCACAGCCCGTGGGCGCTCCAGGTGATCGAAGTCTCAGGCGACCGGATCGTCGGGCACCACAACTTCCTCGACACCAGCCTGTTCGCCTTCTTCGGCCTCCCCGCCCACCTCGACGGGTAGGCCAGCGAGCTGGTGCTCGCAGCCGATCACATCTCCGAGCCCGACGAGGTCCAGCAGTCGGGTCAGCTCTTCCGATGCTCCTCGCAGCACCACGATGCAACCCGCACGCCGCATGACGAGCTGCAGGCGGGCCAGTCCGTCCACGAGTGTGAGATCGACGCATCCGGCCGGAAGGTCCCACCGCGCCACCTCGGCGCCGGCGCGTAGGAGCACGACCTCGGCGGGGGCGCCCGGGTGCATCACACCTTCTAGGACGACGACGGGTCGCGAAAATCAGCGCCGGGGGCTCCTGTTCGTAGACTCCCGCCCGTGCGGGTGGTCAGGGCGATGGCGCTTGCGGCACTGGTGGTTGCCGGTACGGCGTGCGGCGGCGGCGGCGACGGGGATGGAAGCGCTACTCCCGCCCCCTCGGCTGCGTCCACGCCCACCACGGTGACCGCGACGACCGCTGCCCGCCCCACCCGGCCGCCTGAGCCTGCCGGGGTCGAGACGTTCCAGGTGAACGTAGGCCACGTCGCCCCCGATGTCACCGTGCCCTACGCCCAGACGCCGCCTGTGGGTGGCGTCCACCACCCGGGATGGCAGCCGTGCGGGTTCTACGACGGCCCCGTGCCCAACGAGACGGCGGTGCACTCGCTCGAGCACGGCGCCATCTGGATCACCTACCGGCCCGACCTCCCGGCTGCAGACATAGAGACGTTGCGGCGTATGGCCACTCCGGGTGGCACCGTGCTGGTCTCG
>DASUXN010000020.1:0-3257 GCA_036377875.1 Acidimicrobiales bacterium | reverse complement strand
AGAAGGGGATCTTGTCCCCCAGCTCCTCGACGTAGTGGGGCTGCTCGGGACGGGGGCCGACGATCGACAGGTCCCCGCGCACGATGTTGAGCGCCTGGGGGAGCTCGTCGAGGTGGGTGCGGCGGAGCCAGGCTCCGAACCTCGTGACCCGCGGGTCCTCGTCGGCCGTCCAGTCGGTGATCCGGCCGTCGGGCGCCATCGTGCGGAACTTGAGGATCTCGAAGACGCGACCGTTCTTGCCGATGCGAGGCTGGTGGTAGAAGAGCGGGCCCCGGTTGGCGATCAGGTTGCCGACCAGGACGAACGGGGTGAGCAGGGCGAGGGCGAGAACGGCACCGCCGCCCACCACCACGTCCGTGACCCGCTTCAGCCGGCCGTAACGAGCCCGATGGATCTCGCCGATGTCGAACATGAGCGAAACCCGCTCCAGCTCGCTGATCGGCAGCTTGCCCAGCCACTCGTCGTAGCAGAGCGAGAGCGTCCGCACCCTCACCCCGGCTTCGTGAAGGGCGGCAGCCTGGCTCACGATCGAGTCTTCGGCCTGGGCGGCCCGGTCGAGTACGACGGCCGTCGCTCCGACCTCCGCCACCACCGCGAGTAGAGGTCGAACCTTCGGGTCGGCCGTCGCCGCCTGGGCCGGCTCCAGCACCGCCGCCACCACCGCAGGACGCTCGGGGTTGGCGGCGAGTGCGTCAGCGAGCTCGATCGCCTCGCTGGCGCTGGTGACCGCGACCAGGCGATCCCGGCGCTCGTCCCGCTGGCGCCCGTCGGCGGCGAGGGCGGAAGCTAGGACGTACAGGGGCACGAGGGCCGCCGGGCTGGCCATCAGGACGAACCGCGGGAGTAGGGCCGAGCCGACGACGAGTTGGAGGCCGGCCATTCCCAGCGAGGCGACGAGGGTCGAGCCGACCGCCAGCAGAACCGTCGAGCGACGCGAGGAGGTGAGATCGGGGAGGCCCACGGAGTAGGCCGCGAGGGCCAGGAGCAGGACATATGCCACGGACCAGGCGAGCCGGGGAGAGCCGGTGAAGTCGTAACCGTGGGTGACGGCGTGGAGCTTGCTGAACACGGCGACGACGGCTGCGGTCCCGAGGAACAGCACCGGGCGGGCGCAGCGACGCATCACCTTGTATGAATCGGCGTGCCGGGCGCCCGCCTTGAGACGCGGGATGTCAGGCGGCGGTGGCGAGCAGGGCGGCGCAGCTACCAGGGTTCCGGACGGGCAGCAGGGCGCCCAGCCGGTCGTCGAGCCGCTCGACCCGCCACATGGTGGCCAGGTCCAGGGTCACCCCGAACTTCTCGAGGGCGATCATGGGGTACCGAAGCACAGGACCGTGGCGGACGACCTTCGACTCCGAAAACGCCTCTTCGAAAGGTGCGACGCGCTCGTAGGTGAGGGGCCGGCAGTGGACTCCCTTTTCCCGCTTCCCCAGCACCCGCGTGCCGACGGTGTGGAGCAGGGCCCGCCACGGCTCGACGGCGGCGAACCGGCCGCCGGGACGGAGGACCCGCGCGCACTCGGGGTAGGCCAGGGCCTCAATCATGTGGTGCATCGACTTGCCCCAGACGCGGTCCATGGAGGCGGTGCGCAGAGGCAGCTCTTCGGCCACGCCGGCGGCGCAGCGGATCCGCTCCTCGACGCCGAAGCGGCGGGCCAGGGCCCGGGCGTAGGCGAGCTCTCCAACCATGGGGCTGACGACCCACGCCTCGGCCGCTCCCGCCAGCAGGAAAGCGACCGCCTGCTCGCCCTTGCCCCCCAACTGGAGGACGGCCCGCCCCTCGACGGGGGCCAGGTGACGGTAGGCCTGGTATTGGGCTGTCACCTCGTAGGTGGCGTCGAGCCAGTCGGTGGCGCGGTCCGGGAACCGGCGGCGTTGGGCGTCGGGAAGCGCGGCCAGCCGGGTGAGCCGGGAAAGTGTCGAGGATGCGGCCTGCGCCTCCACCGCTGCCGCCGCGGCGTTGTAGAAGTCCATCTCCTGGTACGCCTCGGCGTACCGGGGGTCGCCGAGGTTCACGTGGAACGGCCCGTCCGCTGCGGGGAGCAGCCGTTCCGGGGCGAGCACGACGGGTAGCCCGTCGACCACGGGATAGGCGGCCCGCCCGTCCTCCCGGATGAGCACGGTCGGCGTGCGGCCCAATGGGCTCCCTTCCCCGGATCGGGGGTTGAAGGGGCCCGCCGAACCAGCCACGGCGTCGGCCTCTTCCAGGCTGGCGACCCGAAGCCCGAGCC
The DNA here is from genome assembly GCA_036377875.1 of Acidimicrobiales bacterium. Taxonomy (GTDB): domain Bacteria; phylum Actinomycetota; class Acidimicrobiia; order Acidimicrobiales; family AC-14; genus JBFMCT01. The sequence goes on along the minus strand of DASUXN010000020.1, from coordinate 1,027 downwards.
CGCTGAGCGGGCAGACGAGAGTCTCCACGCCGGGTATCACCCTTGCAGTATCGGCTCCGCTCAGGGTCTTGTTGAGGCTGCCAGCAGCAGAGGGGCGAGGAATTGCCCGGTGTGGCTCTCGGGAGTCTTGGCCACCACTTCGGGCGGCCCTTCGACGACGACCTGGCCACCGCCATCCCCGCCTTCCGGCCCGAGGTCGACGATCCAGTCGGCCGACTTGATCACGTCGAGGTTGTGCTCGATGACGAGGACGGTGTTGCCCTGGTCGACCAGGCGGCTGAGGACACCGAGCAGCTTGCGGATGTCCTCGAAATGGAGGCCGGTGGTGGGCTCGTCGAGGATGTAGATGGTGTGGCCGGTGGAGCGCTTGGACAGCTCGCTGGCCAGCTTCACCCGCTGGGCCTCGCCGCCGGAGAGCGTCGGCGCGGGCTGGCCGAGCCGTACGTAGCCCAGACCGACGTCGACCAGCGTCTGCATGTGACGGGAGATGTTGGGCTGGTTGGCGAAGAAATCGACCGCCTCCTCGCACGACAGGTCGAGCACCTCGGCGATGTTCTTGCCCTTGAAGGCGATGTCGAGCGTGTCCCGGTTGTATCTCGCGCCTTTGCACACCTCGCACGGCACGTAGACGTCGGGCAGGAAGTGCATCTCGATCTTGATCGTCCCGTCGCCGGCGCAGGCCTCGCAGCGACCCCCCTTCACGTTGAACGAGAACCGGCCCGGCTGGTAGCCCCGTACCCGAGCCTCCTGGGTCTGGGTGAAGAGCTTCCGGATGTGGTCGAACACACCGGTGTAGGTCGCCGGGTTCGAGCGCGGGGTGCGACCGATCGGCGACTGGTCCATGTCGATGACCTTGTCGAGGTTGTCGATGCCGGTGATCTTCCGGTGCTTGCCCGGCACGAGCCTCGAGTTTCGGTTCAGGCGCTGGTTGACGGCTCGATACAGGACCTCGTTCACGAGCGTCGACTTCCCCGACCCGGACACCCCGGTCACCGCGACGAAGCGGCCGAGCGGGATCTCCACATCG
>DASUXN010000019.1:0-10511 GCA_036377875.1 Acidimicrobiales bacterium | reverse complement strand
AAGGTCTGTCCGAGGAGATCGGAGCCCAGCTGTCCGCCCTCGAAGCCAAGATGGGCAAGCGGCTGGGCGACGCCGCCGACCCCCTGCTGGTGAGCGTCCGGTCGGGCGCCAAGTTCTCCATGCCCGGGATGATGGACACGGTCCTCAACCTGGGCCTCAACGACGACTCGGTTAAGGGTCTGGCCAACCAGACCAACGACGAGCGGTTCGCCTACGACTCCTACCGCCGGTTCATCTCCATGTACGGGCGCATCGTCCAGGGCGTGCCCGGTGACGAGTTCGAGACGCTGTTCGACAAGGCCAAGGACGGCGCCGGCGCGGCATCTGACGCGGAGATTCCGGCGGCCGTGCTGGGCGAGCTGATCGACTCCTACAAGGACGTCGTCCTCCGCCACACCGGCGACCCCTTCCCCCAGGACCCCACCGACCAGCTCCGGGGCGCCATCGAGGCCGTGTTCGGGTCGTGGATGGGCAAGCGGGCCGTCGACTACCGGGTGCGCGAGCGCATCCCCCACGACCTGGGCACCGCCGTCAACGTGCAGTCGATGGTCTTCGGCAACCGGGACGACAACTCGGGCACGGGGGTGGGCTTCACCCGTGACCCCGCCACCGGCCAGGCCGGCGCCTACGGCGACTTCCTGGTCAACGCCCAGGGCGAGGACGTCGTGGCCGGAATCCGCAACACGCTGAAGCTGGAAGAGATGCGCAACCTGTTCCCGCCGATCTACGACGAGCTGCTCGCCATCTTCGACCGCCTCGAGCGGCACTACCGGGACATGTGCGACACCGAGTTCACCATCGAGCAGGGCAAGCTCTGGATGCTCCAGACACGTGTGGGCAAGCGCACCGGCGTCGCCGCCCTCCGCATGGCGGTGGAGATGACGTCCGACCCGAGGATCAACCTCACCCGAGACGAGGCGATCCAGCGGGTCACCGGCGAGCACCTCGAGCAGGTGCTGCACCCGCAGTTCGCCGAGAAGGACGTCGAGGTGATCGCCCAGGGCCTGGCCGCGTCGCCGGGCGCGGCGGTCGGCCGGGCCTACTTCACCGCCGACGAGGCCGAGGCGGCCGCCACCCGGGGCGAGAAGGTCATCCTCGTGCGTAACGAGACGTCGCCCGAGGACGTCCACGGCATGATCGTGGCCCAGGGCATCCTCACCGCCCGGGGCGGGCTGGTCAGCCACGCCGCCGTCGTGGCCCGGGGTTGGGGCAAGCCGGCGGTCGTCGGGGCGGAGTCGGTGCGGATCAGCGGCAAGAGCTTCACCGCCGGCGGCGTCACGATCGCCGAGGGTGACACCATCGCCCTCGACGGCACCACCGGTCGGGTCGTGGGACGAGACGTGGCCCTGAGCTTGTCCGAGCCGCCGCCCGAGTTCACGACGATCCTGGGATGGGCCGACGACGTCCGGGCCGGCAAGATGACGGTGCGGGCCAACGCCGACACGGGCGCAGACGCCGCCGTCGCCCGCAGCTTCGGCGCCGAGGGCATCGGCCTGTGCCGCACCGAGCACATGTTCCTGGGCGACCGGCTCCCGGTCGTGCGCCGCATGATCCTCGCCGACACGCCCGAGGAGGAGGAAGCCGCCCTCGAGGAGCTCCGGCAGGCCCAGAAGGAGGACTTCGCAGGGGTCCTGGAGGCCATGGACGGCCTGCCCGTCACCGTGCGCCTGCTCGACCCGCCCCTGCACGAGTTCCTCCCGCGCGTCGACGAGCTGATGGTCAAGGAAGCGACCGGCACTCTCACCGTCGAGGAGAAGGCCTACAAGGCAGCGGCCGAGGCGTGGCACGAGCAGAACCCCATGCTCGGCACCCGCGGCGTCCGGCTGGGCGTGGTGAAGCCCGGCCTCTACGCCATGCAGGTGCGGGCGCTGATGGAGGCGGCCGTCGAGCGGAAGGCGGCGGGGGGCACGCCTGTCATCGAGATCATGATCCCCCTCACCGTGACCCGGGAGGAGCTGGGCCTGGCCCGCAGCTGGGTGGAGGAGGCGGTCGGCAACGCCGCCTCGGGGATCGACGTCACCATCGGCACGATGGTCGAGACGCCCCGGGCCGCCATCCGGGCCGACGAGATCGCCGAGGAGGCCGACTTCTTCTCCTTCGGCACCAACGACCTCACCCAGATGACGTTCGGCTTCAGCCGCGACGACGTCGAGGGCCGGATGATGTCGTTGTACCTGGAGCAGGGGCTGCTCAAGCGCAACCCGTTCGAGACCATCGACCCGGGCGGTGTGGGCGAGCTGGTCAAGATCGGTGTGGCGCGCGGCCGCTCGACCAAGCCCGACCTGAAGGTGGGCGTGTGCGGTGAGCACGGCGGCGATCCGGAGTCGATCGCTCTCTTCACCGAGGCGGGGCTCGACTACGTCTCCTGCTCGCCGTTCCGCGTGCCCATCGCCCGCCTCGCCGCCGCCCAGGCCATCCTGAACGCCGGCGGCAGCGGCGGCGTCTCGTCGACCGCCTAGACCGACCTTGTTCGAGTACGCCCAGGCGGCGGTGGAGGGCGCGCTGGCGGCGGGCGCCACCTATGCCGACGCCCGCTTCGGGGTCAACGCCAACGAGTCGCTGAGCGCCCGCAACGGGGTGCTGGAAGGGTTGCGCCTGGGCGAGTCGGCCGGCGTGGGGGTGCGGGCCCTCATCGGGTCGTCCTGGGGCTTCTTCTCGGTCACCGAGCCGTCCGAGGCCAGCGCCCGCCAGGCCGGCCACGACGCCGCCCAGATCGCCAAGGCGTCGGCGCTCGTCCCCGGCCCGCCGCTGGAGCTGGCCGCCGTGCCCGCCATCGAGGCGGAGTGGACGTCGGGGTGGCAGGAGCACCCCCACGAGGTGTCCCTGGCCGAGCGGGCCGACCTACTGGTCGCCGTCACCGCGGCCACGTCGTCCGTGCCGGGCGTGACCGTCGCCGAGTCGCACCTGAGCGCGTGGGACACGCAGAAGTGGTTCGTGTCGAGCCAGGGGCACCGCATCTCCCAGCACCTGGTGGAGTGCGGGACGTCGATGGAAGCCACCGCGGTGGGCGAGTCGGAGACCCAGCGCCGCAGCTACGGGGGCATCGGCGGCATCTGGGGCACGCAGGGCTATGAGATCGTGCGGGCCGCCGACCTCGCCGGCAACGCCCAGCGGGTGGGGGAGGAGGCCATCGCTCTCTTGGCCGCTCCCCAGTGCCCGGCCGGCACCACCGACGTAATCCTCGGCGCCGAGCAGCTCGCCCTCCAGGTGCACGAGTCGGTGGGCCACGCCATCGAGCTCGATCGCATCCTCGGCTGGGAGGCGGCCTTCGCGGGCACGTCGTTCCTCGACCTCAGCCAGCTGGGCTCGTTCCGCTACGGGTCCGATCTGATGAACATCACCGCCGACGCCACCCTGCCCGGCGCCCTGGGCACGTTCGGCTACGACGACGAGGGCACGCCCGCCCAGCGGGTCGACATCGTGCGCGACGGGATCTGGGTGGGCGTGCTGTCGGGCCGCGACTCGGCCGCCGTGACCGGCCTTCCGCCCGGCGGCATGGTTCGGGCCGAGGGGTGGGGCCGCCTGCCCATGGTGCGCATGACCAACGTGGGCCTGCTGCCGGGCACGTCCTCGCTGGAGGAGATGATCGCCGCCACCGAGGACGGCATCTACATGGAGACCAACCGGTCGTGGTCGATCGACGACAAGCGGCTCAACTTCCAGTTCGGCTGCGAGCTCGGCTACGAGATCAAGCACGGGCGGCGGGGCCGGCTCCTGCGCAACCCGACCTACACCGGCATCACGCCCCAGTTCTGGGGTTCGATGGACATGGTGGGCGGGCCCGACGAGTGGATCTTCTGGGGCACGCCCAACTGCGGGAAGGGCCAACCCATGCAGTACGGCCACACCGGCCATCCCGCCGTCCCGGCCCGCTTCCGCAACGTGCGGGTAGGCGTGAGCGGCCGGGCCGACTCGTGAGCGGGGACCTCCTCCTGGAGACGTGCGAATCGATCCTCGACCTGGTGGGCGACCGGGCCGAGGCCGAGGTCACCGTCTCGTCCGGTCGCTCCGCCCTGACCCGCTTCGCCAACTCCTACATCCACCAGAACGTGGCCGAAACGGGCCAGTGGGCGCGCCTCAAGGTCGTCGTCGACGGTCGCACGGCCACGGCGGCCACGTCCCGGCTGTCGACGGGGCTGGGCGATCTCGTCGACCGGGCGCTCGAGGCGGCCGTCCTTCGCCCCGTCGACCCGGAATGGCCCGGTCTGGCTCCGCCCACCCCGACCCGTGCCTCCATCGCGGGCGCGTGGGACGAGGACACCGCCGTCGCCCTGCCGGGCACGCGGGCCGAGATCGTCGAGGGCTTTGTCGAGCAGGGCGGGCGTCAGACGACAGCCGCCGGCTTCTGCCAGACGGGCGGCCACGAGGTGGCGTTCGCCAACTCGGCGGGACAACGCCTGTACGGGCGGTCGACCCGGGCCGTCGTGGAGGGCATCCACCGCATCGCCACCGCCGACGGCGGCGCCCGCCAGGTGGCGGGACGGGTCGCCGAGCTCGACGGGGCCGCCACCGGCCTGGCGGCGGCGGGCAAGGCGCTGCGGTCGGCCGATGCGGTGGACGTCGAGCCGGGGGAGTGGGAGGTCATCCTCGAGCCCAGCTGCGTGAGCGACGTGCTCAAGTTCCTCGTCGGCCACGGCTTCAACGCCAAGCACCACGCCGAGGGCCAGTCGTTCGTCCGGGTCGGCGACGCCCAGCTCGACCCGCAGGTGACGATCGTCGACGACGCCACCGACCCGCGCTCTCTCTCGATCCCCTTCGACGCCGAAGGCACGCCCTGCCGGCGGTTGGAGCTGGTGCGCCAGGGCGTGTGCCAGACCTTGGCGTACGATCGCCGCACGGCGAGAACCGCGAACACGGAGAGCACGGGCCACGGCGTGCCTGGAGGGGAGGCAGCGGGCCCCGTTCCGCACCACCTCTTCCTCGAACCGGGGCCGGCCGCGCCCGAGGAGCTGATCGGCTCGGTGGAGCGAGGCCTGCTCGTCACCGACTTCTGGTACACCCGCATCCTCGATCCCAAGACCACGGTCGTCACCGGCCTTACCCGCAACGGCACCTTCCTCATCGAGAACGGCAAGATCGCCGGTGCGGTCCGCAACCTCCGTTTCACCCAGTCCTACGTGGACGCTCTGGCGCCCGGCAACGTCCTCGGCATCGGCAACGACGCCCGCCTGGCGGGGGAGTCGCACTACCACGTGCCCACCCTGCACCTCGGCAGGTGGCACTTCAGCGGCGGAGCGAAGGGGTGAGGCGGCGGGCGCTGGCCGCCGTGCTGCTCGTTCTCACCGCGTGCGGGGGCGGCGGGGACGACGACGCGGCCGAGGACGACCCCATCACCCCCACCACCGGCAACCGGGACGACGCCACGTACGTGGCCGACGTCAACCTGCGGCTGTCCGACTTCCCCACCGAGTGGAAGTCGACACCGGTCCCCGCGGCTACGTCGGAAGCCACCGAGGCCGGGGCGCGAGCGCTCGCCGGCTGCATGGGCCGTCCTCCCCCCGAGGAGCTCCGCACCGCCATCGCCTATTCGGACGACTTCAGCGCCCAGGACACCAGGCGGGCCAGCTCCAGCGTGCAGCTGGTGCAGACGGACGACCTGGCCAAGGACGACTTCGCCGCCCTCCGGTCCGATCAGGCGCTCGGCTGCCACAAGGCTCAGATCGACGCCGAGTTCGCCCGCCAGCTGCCGCCCGAAGCGTCGCCCCAGACTGCGATCGAGCGGCTGGAGCTGCCTCAGTTCGCCGAGGAGACGGTGGCCTTCCGCATCACGGCCACCACGCTGGAGCGCGGCGCTCAGGTCCGCCGCGTGATCGACCTCGTGTTCGTCCGGAAGGGGCGGGCCGAGGCGGCCGCCAACTTCCTCAACGTCGGCAGTCCCTTCCCCGCCGAGCTCCAGCGGACGCTGCTCCAGCGCATGGTGTCGCGCCTCTGAACAAACCGGCGGTCGGGCGGTCCCGGGAGGGCGTATCCTGTGCGGGGGGCACGCCACCGTTCGCCGAGGTTGTTGCACAGGAAGCCAATGCCCAGAATCACAATCCGCTGCCCCGAGTGCTACGCACGCGTCGTGGCCGCCAACGAGGACGACGAGCAGACCGCCCTCTGGCTGCACGGCCTGTCGGGTCGTTGTCGGGCGAAGCAGACGCCCAAGACCGAGAGGCCACGCCGCAAGGAGCGGCTCGAAGCCATGCTCGGTGAAGAGTGGGGGTAGGCCGCCTCCCCGTCGAGGTGTAGCGATCGCCGTTTGGGGAAGAACGGGGCGGGGCGAACGGTGAATCACAACGAATTTCGCGATCGACAGGACTGAGTCCGGTCGTGGCGCGCGCGTTCACCGACCTGACCGTTCCTCTTCGACGACGAAGCGCCGGCCTGCCGGCCCAGCCCGCCACCGACCCACGCCTCGAGCCGCGCCTACCGCGCCCGCCCATAGGCGAGCGGGATATTCGCCCGCCCAGCCCGCTGATCGGCGGCGCAGGCCGTTTCGCCCGGTGGCTGGGCCGGTCGACGGTCTCCACCGTCTGGATGGTGGTCCGCTGGATGCTGACGGTCGCGCTGGCCGGTGTGGTGGCCGCCTTCGGCGTCCTGATCGCCAGCCGCACGATCAGCTCCATCACCCGCAACGCCGCCGATTCCACTCCGGCCCGCCCTCTCACGTTCAGCCCGCTGGCCCAGCGCTCGGTCGTCTACGCCAAGGACGGGACCGTCCTGGCCGAGCTGCACGCCGAGGAGGACCGGGTGTCGGTCCCCCTCGACCGGGTGCCCGCCCACGTTCTCCGGGCCATTCTCGACGCCGAGGACGAGCGGTTCTTCGAGCACGGGGCCCTCGACGCCCGCTCCCTGCTGCGGGCCCTGGTCAACAACGTCGACGCCGGCGGAGTCACCGAAGGCGGCTCGACGATCACCCAGCAGCTGGTGAAGATCGAGCTGCTGACCCCGGCCAAGGACGTCGACCGCAAGCTCAAGGAAGCGGCCCTCGCTATCCAGCTGGAGGAGCAGTTCACCAAGGACGAGATCCTCGACCGCTACGTAAACCAGGTGTACTTCGGCAACGGCGCCTACGGGATCCAGGCCGCGGCCCAGACCTACTACGGCGTCGATGCCGACCACCTCACGTTGCCGCAGGGCGTCATGCTGGCCGGACTGATCCGCTACCCGGGCGGTTCCGACCCCTTCGCCTATCCCGACGCCGCCCGTGACCGGCGGGACGCGGTCGCCGACCGCATGCGCTTCCTCAACCACATCACCGAGGAGGAGCTGGGCTGGATCAAGTCCGAGGCCCTTCCCACCCCGCCGCCTCCCTCCGACCCACGAGGCAGCGACTACTTCGCCGAGAAGGTCAAGCAGGAGCTGCTGGCCGCCCCCTGGCTCGGCGAGACCGACCAGGACCGCTACCACGCCGTGTTCAAGGGGGGCCTGGCCATCCACACCACTCTCGACCCCCGGGCCCAGCAGCTGGCCCAGGACGCGGTCGAGCGCATGGTTCCCGAGGACCCCCGCGGCTTTACGTCGGCGCTGGTGTCGGTCGAGCCCGCCACCGGCGCGGTGCGGGCGCTGGTGGGCGGCAACAACTTCGACGCCACCAAGTTCAACCTCGTCACCGACGGGGACGGGCGGCAGACGGGCTCGTCGGCCAAGATGTTCACCCTGATGGCCGCCCTGGAGGCGGGCATCCTGCCCATCGACACCATCGACGGGTCGGCCCCGTGCCAGATCGAGAACCCCCAGGCCGTCGACCCGGTGTGGTCGCCCGACAACGTCGAGGGCCAGGGGGCCGGCACGCTGACGCTCGCCCAGGCCACCGTCAACTCGGTCAACTGCGCCTATGCCCGCCTCATCAAGATCGTCGGGCCCGACAAGGTGGTCGACGTGGCCAAGCGGCTCGGCATCACCAACCCGATCCAGCCCAACCTGGCCCTGACCCTCGGCAGCGAGACGATCACGCCTCTCCAGATGGCCACCGCCTACGCCACTCTCGCCAACGACGGGATACGCAACGATCCCTTCTTCGTGGAACGGGTTCACAGCCGCGACGGCACGCTGATCTTCCAGCACACGACCCAGCCGGTGCGGGCGGTGTCGGCCCAGCACGCCCGCACCGCCACCAGCGTGATGACCCAGGGCGTGCAGTTCGGCACGGGCACGGCCGCCGCCATTCCGGGCCGGCAGGTGGCGGGCAAGACGGGCTCGGCCGACGACAACGCCGACGCCTGGTTCGTCGGGTACACCCACCAACTGGCCACCGCGGTGTGGATGGGAGCACCCGAGGGACGGGTGTCCATGTACAACGTGGGGGCCTTTCCCCGGGTCTACGGCGGCACTTACCCGGCCATGATCTTCGGCGCCTTCATGCGCGAGGCCCTGGCCGGCCAGCCCGCGATCGGCTTCCCGGAGCCCGCGCCGTTCAACCGGGGGTCGAACCACCTCGACGCACCGCAGCCGTCCCGTGAGGCGCTCACCGCCAGCAACGCCGCCCGCCGGGCCAGCGGCGCCAACGTCTCGCCCCAGTCCGGCCTGGGCGCCTTCTCCCGACTCTGACCGTGGCGCCGGCTGGGCGCCTTCGATTGGAGTGGCGCCCCGGCTAACCTCGTGGCACCCATGCGCACCCTCACCCGGTTGTGCTGTGCCGTCGTCGTGGCGGGGCTGGGGCTGGCAGCGGCGGTCGCTCTTCTCGCTCCTCAGGTCCGCAACTTCTTCACCGCGGGCACGGCCGGTCCCGACAAGGAGATCGACCTGCGGCCGCTGGCCGTCCCCTCCGTCGTCTACGCCGCCGACGGGAGCGAGCTGTCGCTCTTCGTGGCCGAGGAGAACCGCTTCCCGATCGCCCTCGACCAGGTCCCCCCGCACGTGGTCCGGGCCGTCCTGGACGCCGAGGACGAGCGGTTCTTCGACCACGGGCCCCTCGACCTGCGGGCCATGATGCGGGCCCTGGTCGAGAACGTCGAGTCGGGCGAGATCTCCCAGGGCGGGTCGACCATCACCCAGCAGCTGGTGAAGACGGCGCTGCTCACGCCTGAGCAGGACGTCGGGCGAAAGATCCAGGAGGCGGCCCTGGCCGTCCGCCTGGAGGGCCAGATGTCCAAGGAGGAGATCCTCGAGCGCTACCTGAACACGGTCTACTTCGGGAACGGCCAGTACGGGATCGAGGCTGCCGCCCAGAGGTATTTCCAGGTCCCTGCCGCCGAGTTGAACCTCGGCCAAGGCGTGTTGCTGGCGAGCCTCATCCGCAACCCCGTCGGCGGCGACCCGTGGGTCTACCCGGAAGAGGCCATCGGCCGGCGCGACGTGGTGATCGATCGCATGGCCTCCATCGGCCACGTGTCCGCGGAGCAAGCCGAGGAGTTGAAGGCGCAGCCCCTTCCGGAGCCGCCTCCCGAACGGCCGGCCCAGGGGAGCGACTACTTCGTCGAGTACGCCAAACAGACGCTGCTGGACGACGAGCGGCTGGGGGCGACCCCGCAGGACCGCATCCAGGCGCTCTTCAAGGGTGGGCTGAAGATCCACACGACCCTCGATCCCACCTACCAGCGTGTTGCCGAGGAGCAGGTGGCGGCCATCGTTCCCGACACCGGCGGCCTGTTCGGCGCCGCCCTCGTGTCGGTCGAGCCGGCCACCGGCGCGGTCCGCGCCCTAGTGGGGGGTTCGGGGTTCGACCGCAGCAAGTTCAACCTGGTGACCGACGGCACCGGCCGCCAGACGGGGTCGTCGTTCAAGACCTTCGCGCTGGCGGCGGCGCTCGAGGCGGGGTACCTGCCCAACGACGTCATCAACGGTGCCTATCCGTGCAACATCCCCGATCCCGACTCGGTGGAAAAGGTGTGGGAGCCCCGCAACGTGGAGGGGTCGATCGGCGGTTCCATGACGCTCACCGAAGCGACGGTCAACTCGGTGAACTGCGCCTACGCCCGCCTCGTCAAGCTCCTGGGCCCGCAGAAGGTCGCCGACGTCGCCAAGCGGATGGGGGTGGCGGAGAACCTGGAGCCGGCGGTGCTCTCGCTCACTCTGGGGAGCAAGGACGTCACGCCCTTGTCGATGGCCTCGGCGTACGCAACCCTGGCCGCCGATGGCGAGCGGCGGGCGCCCTACGTGGTCGAGCGGGTGGAGGACCGCGACGGCAAGGTCATCATCGAGGCCAAGCACGAGGCCGAGCGGGCCATCTCCGTCCAGCACGCCCGCACCATCAACCAGATCCTCAGCCAGGTCGTCAACCGAGGGACGGGCACGGCGGCGTTCATCCCCGGCTGGACGGGAGGCGTGGCCGGCAAGACGGGCTCGACCGACAACAACCTGAACGCCTGGTTCGTGGGCTACACCCGCAACCTCGCCACCGCGGTGTGGATGGGCACACCGGGCAGCCCGCAGCGGCCCATGACCAACGTCGGCGGCATAACCGTCTACGGCGGCACCTACCCGGCCATGATCTGGGGGTCGTACATGCGGGCCGTCGAGGCCGCAAAGCCGCCGGTCCGCTTCCCCGCGCCCGACCCGTTGACCACCCGGGCCTCCCGCACCCTCCT
>DASUXN010000018.1:0-2104 GCA_036377875.1 Acidimicrobiales bacterium | reverse complement strand
GAGGTCGACATGAACGTGGTGATGACGTCGGAAGGCCGGTTCGTGGAGGTGCAGGGAACGGCGGAAGGACTGCCCTTCACCCGCTCCGAGCTGGACGATCTGCTGGGGCTGGCCGAGCACGGGATCGCCGCCATCCTCGACGCCCAGGCCGCAGTCCTGGCCGTCCCGCCGCCGGCCCGGCCCGCGGCGCCCGCCCGCTGAGCCGGCGGTGCGGCTGGTCCTGGCCTCGGCCAATCCCGACAAAGCCCGGGAGATCGCGGCGCTGCTGTCGTCGGCCCGGGTGGAACTGATGCCGCGCCCTGTCTCGCTCGGCGAGATCGAGGAGACGGGGGAGTCGCTCGAGGCCAACGCCCTGCTCAAGGCCCGGGCGGTGATGGAAGCGGCGGGCGAAGCGGCGGTGGCGGACGACACCGGGCTGGAGGTCGACGCCCTGGGTGGAAGGCCCGGGGTGTACGCGGCGCGCTACGCCGGCGAGGCGGCGACCTACGTCGACAACGTGGCCAAGCTGCTCGAGGAGATGGACGGCGCCACCGACCGCCGGGCCCGGTTCCGCACCGTGGCCGCGGTCGTCTTCCCGGACGGGCGGAAGGTCGTGGCCCACGGCGTGGTCGAGGGAGTCATCGCCGAGGTGCCCCGCGGCGAGGGCGGGTTCGGTTACGACCCCGTCTTCGTGCCCGAGGGGGGCGGTGGGCTCACCTACGCGGAGATGACCCCGGCCGAGAAGCAGGCCATATCCCACCGCGGCCGGGCCTTCCGAGCCCTGGCCGAGCAGCTGAGGTAGTCACTTCGTCCAGCCCTCGGGCAGCCAGGTGTCGAAGTAGTAGACCTGCCAGTGGTAGTAGCCGAAGTAGGCCCGCTCGTCCGCTTTCATCTGGTCGGCGTAGGCGGACACGGCCCTTACGTAGCGGTTCGACCGGTTGTAGTTGAACAGGGCGTTGTCCATGTTCCCGGGCGCCCCGTTGGCCCTGAGCAGGCGGGCGGCGGCGTGGATCGAGTCATGGTAGGAGTTCACGTCGCCCCCCGCCCCGTAGGCGGCCCACGTCGAGGGGATGAACTGCATGGGGCCCTGGGCGCCGGCCGAGCTGTCTCCCCGGATGCGCCCCATGCGCGACTCGACCAGGTGGATGGCGGCCAGGTACTGCCAGCCGACACCGGTGGCGGCCTCGGCTGACTTGTACTCGGCCAGGAGTTCGGCGGGCGGCGGCGGCGCCACGATGCGCCAGTTGGGCAGCTCGCGAGGTGAGTCGGAGGCGAGCTGGCGCAGGTCGCGGGCGGCGGCCACGTGGGCCTCGACGGTCGAGCGCACGTCGGGCGGTAGCCGAACGTAGACGGTGGCGTCCCACTCGGAACGTTCGGCCAGGGCCCGGGTCGCCACCTGCTGGGTGTGGCCGAGACGGGGAAGATCGGCGGCGGGAGTGGACGGGTTGCGGATGGCGGTCTCGACCTGCGCCAGCTGAACGGCCAGCTCCTCGGGCGTAGACGCCGCCACGGGAGGGCCGGGCGGGGCCGTGGTGGTCGGCGCCGCCGCCGGCGCGGCGTCGGTGGCCGACGCAGGGAGAGTGGTGTCGCCGCCGGGCGACAGGTCGGCGGAGCGGTCGGCGTCCGACCCTCCACCGCTGCACGCCACCAGGACGGCCAGCGCGGCGGCCGCCCGGCGAGGCCGCATGCAGTTCAGACCTTCTGCACCTCGTCGTAGCCGGCCTCGGACATGGCGGCCAGCACCGCCTCCTCCGACGCCTCGCCGTCCACCGTCACGTGCTTGGATTCGATGTCGACCTCCACCCGGTCGACGCCGGCCACCCCGCCGACTTCACTTTCGATGGCGGCCTTGCAGTGCCCGCAGTGAATGGCGGGAACGAGGTAGTTGAGCGTGGTCACGTCCGAGACGCTACCGCCAGGCCCTGGCCTACGCGATAAGACGCTGCGGTCCCACCCATCCGCTGCTACTCTGCCTCCGTACTTGTGAAAACTTTCACAAGCCTGGATCGGTAAGGGGGAGAGGGCCACGATGAAGACGCACCGAGGAGCACCCAACCCCGTGCTCGCACCGAGGAACTACCTCCACGGCTGCCTGCTCCTGCTGGTGGCGGAGCGCTCGGGTCAC
>DASUXN010000017.1:0-9586 GCA_036377875.1 Acidimicrobiales bacterium | reverse complement strand
TGACCGCTACGGCGAGTACTCCCCGGGGATGAAGCAGCGGCTGGGCATCGCCGCCGCCCTCCTGGGGGACCCCGAGCTGCTCGTGCTCGACGAGCCCACCAACGGCTTGGATCCGGTCGGCATCAACGAGATGCGCCAGCTCATCGGGGCCATCAGCGGCGGCGACCGCACCGTTCTCGTCTCCTCGCACATCCTCAGCGAGCTCGAGGCGGTGTGCGACTGGCTGGTCGTCATCGACGCCGGCGCCCTGCTCTACGCGGGCCCGACCGAAGGCTTCCTGGGAAGCGCCTCCTCGGTCGTGACCATCGTTCCCGAGCTCGATGCCGACGTGGCCCGGCTGGCCGAGATCGTCAGCCGCCTGGGCCACTCGCCCCGGCGAGATGGCGGCTCGGTCACTGTGCCCGCAAACGGGACCGAGCCTCGCGCCCTGGCCGCCGAGCTCAACCGGGCGGCCATGCAGGAGGGCATCGTCCTCGCCGGCCTGCACAGCAACCGCCCCAGCCTCGAAGCCCACTACCTCTCCGTCCTGGAAGGAGCCGACCGATGAACACCGTCCACGGCATCCGGGCCACGCAGCCCACGCGGGCCACGTTCCGGGCCGAGCTGGTCAAGCTGCTCCGCCGCCGGGTCCTGGTGATCACGGCCGCGGTGAGCGCAGCCTTCTCCCTCGTCGCCGCCGCCGTGGTCCTCGCCGCCGCCGGCGGCACGCCCGATCCGAGACGGCCGGGCCCGACCGTCCAGTCCCTGTCCGACGCCGGCGGCGGGACCGAGGTGTTCACCACCGCCGCCTCGTTCGCCGGCACCTTTCTATTCGTTGTGTTCGTCGGAGCGATCGCGGCCGAGTTCTCACGGGGGACGGTCCGCACCATGCTCCTGCGCCAGCCTCACCGCCTGCGTCTTCTGGCCGGCAAGGTCGGCGCCTTGCTCGCCTTCGCGGCAGGCGCCCTGGCCTTGACCGAGGTCCTGACCTGGGTCGCAGCCCGCGTCCTCGCCCCCGGCCAGGACGTCGCCACCGCTGGCTGGACCTCGTTCGCCGCCCTCGCTCAGGCCGCCGGCGACTTCGGCAACGTCCTGCTCTGGGTGACGGGCTACGCCGTGCTGGCCACCGCCCTGGCCGTGGTCGTTCGCTCCGTCCCCGTCGCCCTGGCCATCGGGATCGCCTGGGCGGGCCCTCTCGAGCACCTGGTCCAGGAGGCGTGGGCGCCCGCGTCCCGGGTGTTCCCGGGCCTGCTCCTCGAGGCGTTCGTGGCCGGCGGCACCCCCGAGGTGTCCGCTGGTCGGGCCCTCGCCACCGTCGCCCTCTACGGAGCGGTGGCCGTCACGCTCGCCGGCGCCCTCTTCTCCCGCCGCGATGTCACAGCCTGAGCCGCTAGTGGGCCATGTCGAGGGGCTCGGACGCGATCACCAGCAGCTTGTCCGTTCCCTGGATGACCCGGTCGGAGTGGGGGTTGATGTCGAAGTGGACCCCCTCCGACAGCACTGCGATGAGGATTGCTTCATGGGACCGCTTGAGCATCCCCAGCACCTCGCCGACGGGCTTGCCGATGGCCTCGGCGGGCGGGTCGACCCGGTAGAACTCGTGGCCGACGGGGTGGGTGACGAGGTCGGTGACCAGCTGGGTCAGGCCGTGGACGGTGGCCGAGCTGGCCAACAGGGCGCCCGTCAGCTCGGCGCTCACGATCAGCTCGTTGACCTCGGTACGGGCGAAGTGCTGGCGGTTCTCGGAGCGGATCACCTCCACGCACGTGTAGCAGGACCGGTTGATGCTCTCGACGGCCAGGCACGTGAGCAGCGTGCGGGCGTCGCGATCGCCCGCCGAAGCAGCTGGGGACGATTCGTCAGCCAGAATGATGGCGGTCTCGGCCCGGTCGATCCCCGCCCGCCGCAGGTCGACCTCCTCGGTGGGGTCGCCCCGGATGAACTCCACGTCCTCGTAGCGGGTGGGGTCGTTCTCGAGGGGCGCCAGCACGACGACCGGCCGCTTGTCTTCCAGCTGCGGCGCCCGCAACTCGCGGAGGATCTCCTCTCCCTTCGAACTCCATCCGCAGACGACGATGTGGCCGCTTCGCTTGGTCGAGCCCATGCCCTTGCCTTTCGCCATGACGGTGCTGACGAGCCGGGAGGCCACCGCGCCGGTCAGGAAGGCGACGAGGCTGACACCGGAGATCTGCACTATGTAATAGACGGCGTAGCCGGGGCCGGTCTCGATGTCGTAGGCCGAACCGCCCTCGAACAGCGTCCGCAGCAGCCAGGTGAACCCCGACAGGATGTTGCCGACGTCGGCGTTGCGCCTGTGCTCGAAGGCCCAGAACAGCAGCGGGCAGAGGACGAGGACGCCGAAGGCGACGGCGGCCCGGATGAGCAGCCGTGTGCTGAGCCGGCGGATCGCCTGGGCCTGCCCCGGGGTGCTCGCCACGGCCGAGGACGTTACCTTGAGTAATTGGCTTTCGGGCCAGTCCGCGCGGAGCGATGATTTCCGGCGTCCTGCCACGTCGGATCCGCAAAACGACACTGCTGCAGGCGCGAGGAAGTAGGAGGGGTTTGGTGTTCGGACGACTTGGTTCCTGGTGCCACGACCGCCGTCGGGTGGTCCTCGGCTTGTGGGTGGCCATCCTCGTGGCCGGCTTCGCGCTCTCCAGCGCGGTCGGCAGCGGCTTCCGCGACGAGTTCAACCTTCCCGACGTCGAGTCCAAGACCGGCTTCGACATCCTCGAGCAGTCCTTCGGGGGCCAGGGCACCGGCCCGGTGGGGACGATCGTGTTCCAGGCCGACCAGGGCGTCGACGACCCGGCCGTCAGATCGGCCATGGAGGCCCTGTTCGGTCGAGTCGCCCAGATCGAGGACGTGGCCCGGGTGCAGAGCCCCTATTCGCCCGAAGGCGAGCAGCAGATCTCCTCCCAGGGAGCGAACGCCGGCCGGATCGCCTTCGCCAACGTCGAGTTCCCGGAGGACATCGACTTCGAGCGGGCCAACGAGATCCGCGACGAGATCCTCGAGGACGTGCCCGCCGTCAACGGCCTGCGCATCGAGCTGGGCGGGTTCATCTTCGCCGAGTTCGAGGAACCGTCGACGGAGATCCTCGGGGTCGCCTTCGCCGTCGTCATCCTCATCGTCGCCTTCGGGTCGGTGCTGGCCATGGGGCTTCCCATCGGCGTCGCCATGTTCGGCATCGGCCTGGGCACCACGATCATCACCCTCGTCAGCAACCTGGTGGCCATCCCCGACTTCACGACGGTCCTCGGCATCATGATCGGCCTGGGCGTGGGCATCGACTACGCCCTGCTGATTGCCACTCGATACCGGGAGCAGCTCCATGCCGGGCACACGGTGCGGGAGTCGGTGGTGATCGCCCTCGACACGGCCGGGCGCTCGGTGCTGTTCGCGGGAACGACGGTGGTCATCTCCCTCCTCGGCATGCTGATCATGGGCGTCGGGTTCGTGACCGGCCTGGCCATCGGCGCCGCCACCGTCGTGGCCGTGACCGTCGCCGCCTCCCTCACCCTGCTGCCTGCCCTTCTCGGCTTCGCCGGCCGCCGCATCGAGCTGACCCGCTGGCGGGGTCTGATCGCAGCCGGCCTGATCGCCGTGGCTCTGGTCGGCGTAGGACTGAAGTTCACGCCCCTGACCTTCGCCGCTCCGCTGGCGATCGTCGTCCTCATCGCCGGCCTGTTCGTGCCCGAGCTGAAGCGCGAGGTGCGGCGCAAGCCGGCCAAGCCCCGCCAGGAGCAGACCGCCTACCGCTGGAGCCGGTTCATCCAGCACCGGCCCTGGCCGGTGGCCATCGCCGCCGCCCTGGTCCTGCTGCTGCTCGCCATCCCCATGCTCAGCCTGCGGCTCGGCTTCTCCGACGAGAGCAACTACGACGAGGAGACGACCACCAGGCAGGCGTACGACCTGCTCGTCTCCGGATTCGGCGAGGGGTTCAACGGCCCGCTGCTGCTGGTCGCCGAGGTTCCCGCGGGCACGACCGAGGCCGAGCTGGACACCATCACCCGGGCCGTCGACGCCGATCCCGGCGTCGCCTTCATCTCCTCCGGCCGGCCCGACAACCCCCAGAACCCCACCGCCGCCATGTGGAACCTGGTGCCCACCACCGGCCCCCAGGACGCGGCCACGACCCAGCTCGTCGAGCGCCTCCGCAACGACCTGCTGCCGCCCGTCGAGCGGGCCGCCGGCTTCGAGGTGGCGGTGACGGGCACGGTCGCGGTGAACGTCGACTTCTCCGACTACCTCGCCTCGCGGCTCCCGTACTTCTTCGCCGCCGTGCTGGCCCTCTCGTTCCTGCTCCTGCTCGTCGTGTTCCGTTCGGTGCTGGTGCCCCTCAAGGCCGTGATCATGAACCTTCTGTCGATCGGTGCCGCCTACGGGATCGTCGTGGCCCTGTTCCAGTGGGGGTGGTTGAGCGACCTCACCGGCGTTGCGCCGGCGCCAATCGAGCCCTGGGCTCCGATGATGCTGTTCGCCATCGTGTTCGGGCTCTCGATGGACTACGAGGTGTTCCTGCTGTCCCGCGTGCGGGAGGAGTGGCTCCGCACCGGCGACAGCCGCACGTCGGTGGCCGACGGCCTCGCCGCCACCGCCAAGGTCATCACCGCCGCCGCCGCCATCATGGTCTTCGTGTTCGGTTCCTTCATCCTCGAGCAGGACCGGATCCTGAAGCTCATGGGCACCGGCCTGGCCACCGCCATCCTCCTCGACGCCACCATCGTCCGCATGCTGCTCGCGCCGGCCACGATGGAGCTGCTGGGCGACAGGAACTGGTGGCTGCCCCGCTGGCTCGACCGGATCGTGCCGAAGCTGGACGTCGAGGGCCACGCCCCGCCCACACCCGAGGACCCCGAAGCCGAACTGGAGCCGGCTGCCGCCCGCTGAGCCCGGCTACCAGTTGAAGCGGTGGACGGGCACGACGTCGACCTTCGGCTCGGGCAGGCCGGCCTCGGCGATGGCATCGGCGAACCGGGGGTTGTGGGCGAAGTCGTCCAGTAGCTGGGCCGACTCCCAGACGTCGTAGATCCGCAGCCCCCCGTCGAAGGTGGTGCAGACGTGGGACAGCGGGGTGCCGGGTGACACCTCGACGATCTTCGGCATGGCGGCGTCGTACCGCTGGCTCAGCTCGGTGGGGTCTCCCTCGACGGTGAAGATGGCGAGAACGGCCATGACGACTCCTTTCCTTGGTGTACGTCGACCGTACGGATGGCGAGGCGCCCGCACATCGGGTGATCGCCCCATGCCGTCAGACCAGGTCATGCTCCGCCGCGAACAGGGCCGCCGCCGCCCGGCTGCGCACGCCGAGCTTCGTGTAGATGTGCTCGGCGTGGTGGCCCGCCGTCTTGGCCGAGATGCCCAGTTCGGCGCCCACCTGCTTGAGCGTGAGCCCCCGGGCCAGGAGGCGGAGCACCTCCACCTCCCGCCCCGTCAGGCCCGCCGGGTAGCCGGGCCGAGGGCGGGCGGCCGCGACGCCGGCCGCGGCCAGCACGGCGGCGACCGCGTCGGCATCCAGTCGACCCGAGCGGGCCTCGGCCCGGAGGTGATCGACGGCGGCCGCCTCGGTCAGCGCTCGGCGGTGGGGCCGGTCCCGGGTCAGCGCCTCGTACACGTCGCACGCCGCCAGCAGGCGCGCCGGCCCGGGGAGCGATCCTGCATCCGCGCCCCGGTGGTACCCCGACCCGTCCAGTCGCTCGTGGTGGCGGGAGGCGATGTCGGCCAGCGGGGCCAGGGCCGGCGAACGGGCCAGCATGCGCTCGGTGAGGTACGGGTGCAGCCGGACCTGCTCCCAGTCGCCGCTGCTCAGGGGGCCGGGACGCTCCCACACGCCGTTGGCCACGCCGACCCGGCCCAGGTCGTGCACCAACCCGGCGAACCGCAAGGTGGTGGCGTCGCCGGCCTGCCCTGCCTCGCCGGCCGCGGCGTCGGCCAAGCGGGCGACGGCCCGTGAGTGGCCCGCGGTCCATGGCGACTTGACGTCGGCGAAGTCGGCCACCGCTTCGAGGGCGCTACCGAGGTCCCCGCCGTCCAGGTGACGTCGCCGCCCGGGCTCGGCGTCGAGGACGGCGTCCCAGAGGGACGGCTGTTCGGTGGCGCCGAGGAGGTCGTCGGCGGTGCCCACGAACACGTCGGCCACCGCGGGGTCATAGGCCGAGCCCGCCCGCTGCCGGACCACCTCGACCGCCCCCTCCTTGCCGCCCAGGCGGTGGAACACGGCTGCGTCCTGGGCGACATGGACGATGCGGGCGATGCGGCTGACGGCATCGCCCCTGACCGGCGGCCAGCCCCGCCCGTCCCATCGGGCAAAGACGTGGCCCAGGCCGTCCCGAACCTGGGGCCGCAGCCCGAACCGCTCGGCCAGACGGCCGGCCACCTCGCAGCTGGAGGCGAACAGGTCGTGGACCGCTCCAGGTCCCCTGGCGAGCGCTGCGGCCACCGTGCGGGCCCGGGCCAGAGGCAGACGCCCCGCCCCCGCGTAGCGCACGAGGTCGGCCGCCACCTCACGAGGGCGGCCGAAGTCGAAGGTGGCCGAGCGCCGGTGGGCGTCGATCTCGTCGTCGAACCACCCCGCCAGCTCGTGGGCATGGGCGGTACAGCCCACCCATCGCAGCAGCGCCAGCTCGTAGACGTCGTGGACCTCGTCCGGGTCGAGCCCAGCTCGGCTGGCCAGCCCTTCCGCCACCAGGCACGTCCGCAGGCCGTGCTCCATGGGCTGGCCCATGGCCACGTCGGTGGCCAGCGACAGCACCCCCAGCACCTCGGCCAGCCTCACGCGGGCTGGCGTGTCGGCGGGAGGGGCTATCGCCCGCTCCGCCCCGGCACGGGCGGGATCGTCGGGATGGTGAACGTCGGCACGGTGAACGTGGGCCGGGGAATGTCCGGCACGCTGATCGACGCGTTCCCCAGCCCGGGGGTGGTGCTCGACGAGGTGGTCGACGCCACCGACGTGGTGGTGGCCACTGTCGTGGACGTGGTGGTCGGCGCCGTCGTGGTCGTGCTCGACGTGGACGTGGACGACGAGGTGGTGGGCAGGCTCGGGGGAGGGGGCAGCGGTGGAAACTCGATGTCTCCCAGGTCGGGAAACGCGTCGTGCGAGCAGTCGACGGGCTCGCCCGTCAGCCCCTCCACGAAGCTGCAGTAGAGATCGTGGCAGGCGGTCAGCGTGACGCTGGAGAGCGCCACCGCCAGCAGCGCCGATGCCCGCCGTACACCGCGAGTGCGTCCGAACATGGCCGACCACCCCCTGCGGGACCCTGGGCGCCGCCCCGCGACGTGAAGGATTTCACTGCTGGCCAGCGCGGGCAAGGGCCCGCGTAGGGAGAGGTAGGACGTCGGCGAACTTGGCCGCCAGCGGCCCCACGATGGCCGACAGCAATACGTAGGCACCGGCGAGGGCGGTCAGGTCGTCGCCGTGGGCTATCCCCGCGCCGAGGCTGGCGATCACTATGGAGAACTCGCCCCGGGCGATCAGGGCCGTGCCCGCCCGCACGCGGCCGCGGACGCCGATGCCCAGACGGGCGCATGACACCCATGCCGACCCGAGCTTCCCCGCCGTCCCCAGCAGGACCAACGCGACCGCTGGGAGCAGGGCGCCGGCCAGCGATCCGGGGCGGATCTGGAAGGAGAAGAAGAGGAAGAAGATGGCGGCGAACAGGTCGCGGAGGGGCTCGATGAGCGCCCCGGCCCGGGCCTGGACGGGCCCGGAAAGGGCGAGGCCGACGAGAAAGGCGCCGATGGCGGCCGACACCTCGACCTGCTGGGCCACTCCCGCCACCAGCAACGTCATGCCGAACACGGCCAGCAGCAGCGCCTCGTCCGTCCCCCGGGCCAGGGCCCGGCTGAGCACGTCTCCCCAGCGGATGGCGACGGTGAGGATCACCCCCACCGCGAACAGGGCGACGGTCACGGTGGCGACCGTCGCGCCAAGCGCCTGGCCCGCCACCAGGGCGGCGGCGACGGGCAGATAGGCCGCCATGGCCAGGTCCTCGAGGACCAGGAGGTTGAGGATGGCGGGCGTCTCCCGGTTTCCGAGGCGGTCCAGGTCGGTGAGCACCTTGGCCACCACGCCCGACGAGCTGATCCAGCACACCCCGCCCAGCAGGAAGGCGGCCGTCGTCCCCCATCCCAGCAGCAGCCCGGCCAGAAGGCCCGGAGTGAAGTTGAAGGCGGCGTCGGCCAGCCCGGGAACGGCCCCGGTGCGAAGGCCCTGCCGGAGCTCGTCGCCCGTGTACTCGAGGCCCAGCGTCAGCAGAAGGAGCAGCACGCCGATCTCGGCGGTGAGAGAGATGAACTCGGCACTCACGTCGAGCGGGGCGATCCCGCCCTCTCCGACGGCCAGGCCGGCCAGCAGGTAGAAGGGGATGGTGGTCAGGCCCAGCCGACCGGCGACCCGCGCCAGGCCGGCCAGCACCAGAGCGACCGCCCCGATCTCGATGAAGACGATCGCCGCGTCACCGCTGACAGCGGCGAGCAGGATCACTTCAGGAGCAGGTCGCGCAGCTGGGCCAGACCCTCCGACGTGCCTACTGCAACCGCCACGTCCCCCGGTCGGAACCGGTGGTCGGGCCCGGGTGCGGGGATCGTCGTGTCGCCGCGGATGACGGCCACGATCGACGTGCCCGTGCGCGTCCGGTACTGACCCTCGGCGATGGTGGCGGTGGCCAAGCGGGATGTCTCGGGCACGGTGATCCAGTCGATGGCCAGGCCTTCCAGCTCGTACTTGACGGCGGCCAGGGCCTCACTCACCTGCGACGCACCCAGCAGCTCGGCGAGGGTGCGGGTGTCGTCTTGGCTCAGGTGGAGCACGGTGCTGGCCGCGTCGGGATCGTCCCGGTTGTAGACGACGAGCTCCCGCCGGCCGGTGCGATGGGACAGCACCCCCAGCCGTTCCCCCGACGAGGTCGTGAACTCGTGGCGCACCCCGACACCGGGAAGCCGGATCTCCGTGACCTCGGTCATCGCAACTCCTTCCCTGGAGCGGCCAGCGTACGGCCCGACCCGGAGCCCGACCTGCTTGCGACCGCCCTGCGACCGGCACGGTAGATGCTGCCGTCGTGCAACAAGGAGGGGTCATGCAAATGACGACGGCGGCGACCTTGGGCTCGGTAGAAGCCACATCCACGGTCCCGATCACGACCACCGGCCGGAAATCCGGTCCGGCCAGATCGCTGTTCCTCATGGGCTCGGGCGTGATCGTCCTGGCCCTGGCGGCATTCACCCTGTTCGTGGCCCTGCCTGAGCGCTCCGGACCCACCGCCGGGGCCTCCGCGCCGACGTCTGGACCTGCGCCGGAGACGGCCCAGCCCGCCGGGCTCACGATCCAGGGCCCGGGCGACATCCCCGTGCTGAACATGACCTACGAGGCAGGCGAGACGAGCGGCTGGCACTCCCACCGGGGCGTGCACGCGGTCGCCATCCTCTCCGGCGAGCTCGTGGTCTACGACGCCAACTGCGTCCGCACGACGTACGGCCCCGGCAACCCCTACATCGGCGGCCAACACCTCCACCTGATCCGCAACGAGACGGATGGGCCGGTACCCATGGTGGTCACCTACCTGAACCCGACGGCGACCTCCCAGGCAGCCCACGTGGTCACGACGCC
>DASUXN010000016.1:0-9562 GCA_036377875.1 Acidimicrobiales bacterium | reverse complement strand
ACCCCGACACGCCCGTCAGCACTGTCGTGCCCACACCCACCACGATCCCCGGGCCGCCGCCGGGCGGCAACCCGCAGCGGGTTTCGGTCACGCCAGGGGCGACTGCCCTTCAGAAGCACGTGTTCGAGTCGGCGTTCGCCTCGGGGGCCTCCTCGGTGGCCGTGCGGTGGTGGGACGGCGTGGAGCCGTGCACGGTGCTGGGCCGGGTCGACGTGGCCGAGTCGGCCGACCGGGTCACGATCACCCTGTGGACGGGCATCGGCCCGGGCGCCGAGTCCACGTCGTGCATCGCCTTGGCGGTCTACAAGGAGGTCGTCGTCCCCCTGTCCGCCCCGCTGGGCAGCCGGACGATCGTCGACGGCGCCGCCTGACTTCCCGCCACCCTCAGCGCTTCGAGATCCTCCGGCGGTCGGGCTCGGCCAGGATGCGCTTGCGGACCCGGATGTTGGTGGGGGTGACCTCGACCAGTTCGTCGTCCTCGATCCACTCCATGCCCGTCTCGATGGTCAGGACGCGAGGCGGGGTGAGCTTGATGGCGTCGTCGGCGGCATGGGTTCGGATGTTGGTCTTCTGCTTCTCCCGGGTGACGTTGACGACCATGTCGCCGGCCCGGGAGTTCTCGCCCACGACCATCCCCTCGTAGACCGCCTCGCCGGGGCCGAGAAACAGCTCGCCCCGCAGCTGGAGGTTGTCGAGGGCGTAGCCCATGGACGTGCCCGACCGGTCGGCGATCATGGCCCCCCCACGCCGGCCGGGAAGCTCCCCCGCCCATGGCGCCCAGCCCCGGTGGCGGGTGTGGAGCAGGGCGGTGCCGCGGGTGGAAGTCATCAGCTCGCCCCGAAGCCCGATCAGGCCCCGGGCCGGGATCTCGAAGCACACGACGGTGCGGCCCGGGTCGCCCGGCCGCAGGTCGGTGACGGTGCCCTTCCTCGGCGCCAGGGCCTGGGAGATGGTGCCCACGTGCTCGTCGGGGACGTCGACCACGCCCTCCTCCACCGGCTCGTGGCGCTTACCGTCGATCTCGCGGGTGATGACCTCGGGCTGGCTGACCTCGAGCTCGTAGCCCTCCCGCCGCATGGACTCGATGAGCACCGCCAGCTGGAGCTCGCCTCGGCCCGCCACCTGGAGGACGTCGGGTGAGTCGGTCTCCTCGACCTGGATGGCGACGTTGCCCAGCACCTCCCGGGCCAGCCTTTCCCGCAGATGGCGGGACGTGAGGAAGCGCCCGCTGCGGCCGGCCAGGGGCGACGTGTTGACGCCGAAGGTCATGCGCAGCACGGGCTCGTCGACGGTCAGCCGGGGCAGGCGATCGGGCTCGGCCGGGTCGGCGAAGGTGTCGCCGATCTCGACCTCGGGAAACCCGGCGAGGACGAACAGGTCGCCCGCGGTCAGCTCTTTGGCCTCGGTGCGGCCCAGGCCGTCCACGGCCAGCAGCTGGGACGGCTTGCGGGCCACCGACACGCCGTCCTCGTGCACGAGCACCACCGGACGGCCCGCCTTGAACGTTCCCCGCATGACCCGGCCGATGGCCAGGCGGCCGAGGTAGTCGGATGCGTCGAGGTTGGTGACCAGGGCCTGCAACGGCGCCGACGGGTCGCCGATGGGGGCGGGGACGGTGCGGAGAACCGCGTCGAGCAGGGGGGCGAGGGTGGCGTCCAGGGCGGGCATGCCCACGCCCTCGCACGCCCGACCCTCGCGGGCGATTGCCGATATGACGGGGAACTCGATGTGGTGGTCGGGCACCTCGAGGTCGACGAACAGCTGGTAGATCTCGTCGAGGACCTCGTCGGCCCGGGCGTCGGCCCGGTCGACCTTGTTGAGCACGACCACTGCGGGAAGGTCGGCCGCCACCGCCTTGGACAGCACGTAGCGGGTCTGGGGCAGCGGCCCCTCGGCCGCGTCGACCAGCAGCAGGACGCCGTCGACCATGGCCAGGGCCCGCTCCACCTCGCCGCCGAAGTCGGCGTGGCCGGGCGTGTCGACCAGGTTGATCTTGGTGCCCTTCCACTGGACGGAGGCGGCCTTGGCCAGGATGGTGATGCCCCGCTCCCGCTCCTGGTCGTTGGAGTCCATGACCCGCTCGACCAGGGCCTGATGGGCGCTGAACACCCCGGTCTGGCGCAGGATGGTGTCGACCAGCGTCGTCTTCCCGTGGTCGACGTGGGCGACGAGGGCGACGTTGCGGAGGGACCCGGAGAAGGCTGTCACTCCCACTCGATGGTGCCGGGGGGCTTGGCCGTGATGTCGAGAGCCACCCGGTTGATCCCCGGAACCTCGTTGATGATGCGGCTCGACAGCCGGTCGAGCAGCTCGTAGGGCAGGCGGGCCCAGTCGGCGGTCATGGCGTCGTCGCTGGTCACGGCCCGGATGACGACCGGGTAGGCGTAGGTGCGCTCGTCGCCCATGACCCCCACCGTGCGCACGCCGATCAGCACCGCGAACGCCTGCCACAGCTGCATGTGGAGGCCTTCCCGCTTGACCTCCTCGACCACGATGGCGTCGGCCCGGCGCAGGATGTCGAGCCGCTCGGGGGTGACCGTGCCGACGATCCGCACGGCCAGGCCGGGGCCGGGAAACGGCTGGCGCCACACAATGTCCTCGGGCAGGCCCAGCTCCTCGCCCACCGCCCGCACCTCGTCCTTGAACAGGTTGCGGAGGGGCTCGACCAGCTCGAACTCCATGTCCTCGGGCAGGCCGCCCACGTTGTGGTGGGACTTGATGCGGGCTGCGTCCTTGGTGCCCGACTCGATCACGTCGGGGTAGAGCGTGCCCTGCACGAGGAACCGGGCGTCCTGGTAGTCGCGGGCGACCTCCTCGAAGACCCGGATGAACGTCTCCCCGATGATCTTGCGCTTGCGCTCGGGGTCGTCGACCCCGTCGAGGGCCTCCAGGAACCGGTCGGCCGCCTTCACGTGGACGAGGTCGACGCCGAACTGGCGCCCGAACGCCTCCTCGACCTGCTCACCCTCGCCCGCCCGCATGAGGCCGGTGTCGACGAACACGCACGTCAGCTGGTCGCCGATCGCCTTGTGAACAAGGGCGGCGGCCACCGCCGAGTCCACTCCGCCCGACAGCCCGCAGATGACCCTCTCGTTCCCCACCTGGGCCTGGATGGACTCGACCGCCTGCTCGATGATCGAAGTCATCGTCCAGCGGGGACGGCAACCGCACACCTCGTAGAGGAAGTGCTTGAGCATTTCCTGGCCCCGGGGGGTGTGGGCCACCTCGGGGTGGAACTGCACGCCGTAGATGCGCCGCTCGCGGTTCTCGAGGGCGGCGACGGGGATCGTCGGCGTGCGGGCCACGACCGAGAAGCCGGGCGGCACCACCGTGATCGAGTCGGCGTGGCTCATCCAGACGTCCTGGAGCTCGGGCAGCTCGGTGAACAGCGGGGACGGCGCCAGCACCTCGAGGGCGGTGCGGCCGTATTCGCCGATGCCGGTGCGGGCGACGTCGCCGCCGAGCTGGCGGGCGAGAAGCTGGGCGCCGTAGCAGATGCCCAGCAGGGGGACGCCGGCTTCGTAGATCGACGGGTCGATGGACGGCGCGCCCTCCACGTTCACCGAGGCCGGGCCGCCGCTGAAGATGATCCCCGCCGGGCGCCGGGCCAGCAGGTCGGCCACGGGCGTGGTGCGGGGCACGATCTCGCTGTAGACATGCGCCTCGCGCACCCGCCGGGCGATCAGCTGGGCGTACTGCGCGCCGAAGTCGACGACGAGGATTGTCTCTTGGTCCGGCGGGCCCACTTCGGGAGTCTACGCCGTCGGCCGACGCAGGAGCGGACCGCCAGCGTCCCCCCGGGACGTGCCGCTAGCGTCCGGCCGAGAGCCGAGCGGGGAGGGACGTCGTGATGCGCCGAATGACGGCAGCCGCGGGAGTCGTGCTGGCGATGCTCATGGGAACGGCCGGGCCGGCCCAGGCCCAGATCTCGAGAGCCGAGTGCCAGTCGGGACCGGTGCTGGTGGACGTGTTCTACCGCTACATCGACGACCAGATCCTCAACTCGCAGGGAGAGGTCTTCGCCCTTTCGTCGGGCACCGGCCGGTTCACGCTCTACCAGCTGGGGCCGGACACCTTCTGCGCCATCTCGTTCGTCGCCGGGCCGTTCACGACCTTCGCCGGCCCCAGCCCGGCAGGGACGGGGACGGTGCCCGCCGGCTTGCAGGGCCAGATGCTGGGCGAGATCGTCCTGTTGTTCACCGGCGAGTTCGTCCCCACCCTGCCGACGCGGGGGTACGTCGGCGAGTTCGACGCGAACTGCAACCAGTTCGAGTGCGAGACGCCGATCCGGTTCGGACGCCAGTACGTCGAGACCTCGGGCCCTCCGCAGATCCTCGGCTACCGGTTCGCCCACTACACGAGCTGCGGCGTCTGGGTCGAGACGGAGTCGTCGGACCAGGGCGACATCGCCTGCTAGCGCGCTGCTAGCGGGCCCCCATGCCCACGTTCTGGGTCTTCTGGAGGCTCTTGCCCTCCGTCTGGAGGGCGGGGGCGACCATGACCTCGGCCTTCTGGAACTCCTTGACCGTGGCGTAGCCGCACGTGGCCAGGGACGTCCGCAGGGCGCCACACAGGTTCAGACGGCCGTCGTTCTCGTGGGCGGGGCCGACGAGGACCTCCTGCAGGGTTCCCCGTACGGTGGTCTTGACGCGTGCGCCGCGGGGAAGGGTGGGGTGGAACGTGGCCATGCCCCAGTGGTAGCCGCGACCCGGCGCCTCCTCGGCGGCGGCCAGAGGCGACCCGATCATCACCGCGTCGGCCCCGCAGGCGATGGCCTTGGCGATGTCGCCACCCGTGCTCATCCCGCCGTCGGCGATGACCTGCACGTACACGCCCGTCTCGTCGAGGTGGCGCATGCGGGCGCCGGCCGCGTCGGCGATGGCGGTGGCCTGGGGGACGCCCACCCCCAGCACGGCCCGGGTGGTGCAGGCCTGGCCGGGGCCGACGCCGACCAGCACGCCCACCGCACCCGTGCGCATGAGGTGGAGGGCGGCGTGGTACGACGCGCAGCCGCCCACGATCACGGGGATCTCGAACTCGCGGATGAACCGCTTGAGGTTGAGGGGCTCGACCGTCTTGGACACGTGGTCGGCGGAAACGACCGTGCCCTGGATGACCAGGAGGTCGAGCTCGGCCTCGAGCACGAACTTGGAGAACTGCTCGGTACGCTGCGGGGTCACGGAAGCACACGAGACGACGCCGGCGTCTTTGATCTCCCGGATCCGCCGCCCGATCAGCTCCTCCTTGATGGGCTCGGAGTAGATCTCCTGCATGCGCAGCGTGGCCTTGTCCGACGGCAGCTCGGCGATCTCCTCGAACAGCGCCTCGGGGTCGTCGTACCGCGTCCACAGCCCCTCGAGGTTGAGGACGCCCACGCCGCCCAGCTTGCCCATCTGGATGGCGGTGGCGGGGCTGATCACGCCGTCCATGGCCGCGCCCATGACGGGCAGGTCGAAGGTGAAGGCGTCGATTTCCCACGAGATGTCGACGTCCTCGGGGTCACGCGTCCGCCGGCTGGGGACGATGGCGATGTCGTCGAACCCGTACGCCCGTCGTCCTGACTTCCCGATTCCGATCTCGACCTCAGCCACCCATGATCTCCCTGATGCGTGCCGGCCCTGCGCTTCGGGCCCACAGTACCGGCGCGCCGGGCCCAAGTCGGGAACCCGCGGATGACCGAACGGGGCCTGCGCAGGGCCTGGGCGCGGGCCCAGCTGCTGGGAGAACGGCCCCGCACGCGGCGCGACGTGGCGGCCGTGGCAGCGGCCGTGGGCGGCATCCAGGCCCAGGACCTGACAACGGCCGGCCTGTCGATCCGGGCCCGTAGCGGTGCGTCCCGGCTGAGCGACGTCATGAGTGCGGTGGAGGCCGGGGAGGTGGTGGTCACGTGGACGCTGCGAGGGACCCGCCACCTGCACGCCCGCGATGACGTGGCGTGGATGGTGCGGCTGCTCGGACCGGTGTTCAACCGGCCGGGCCGGCGCGCCGAGCAGCTGGGTATCGCCGGAAGGACAGGCAGCAGGGCGGTGGCCGCGCTGCGCGAGGCCCTGGCCGACGGGCCGCTCGACCGGGATCAGGTCCGGCAGCTGCTGGCGCCGGTGGGCGTGGACCCGTCAGGGCAGGCCGTCGTCCACGTGATCGGCCGGGCCGCCTTGGAAGGGGCGTTGCACGTGGTGCCCGGCCGGCCCGAGCGCTACGCCCCCCTTGAGCTAGAGGACGAAGCGGGGCCGCAGACGGGCGCGGCCGCCGCCGCCGAGCTGGCCCGCCGCCACCTGGCTGGCTTCGGGCCGGCCACGCCCGACGACTTCCGGGCCTGGTCAGGCCTGGGCGCAGGGGCGGTGCGGGAGGCGTGGGCGACCATCGAACCCGAGCTGGCCCAGTTGGGAACGGGGCGGTGGGTGCTGGCCGACCACCTCGAAGGGACCAGGTCGGCCGCCCGCCGGACCGCCCCGCCGAGGCTGCTGGGCGGGTTCGACGCCCTGCTGCTGGGCCGGGCCGACCGGTCCGCCCTGGTCGCGCCCGAGCACGCCCGGAAGGTGAACCCCGGCGGCGGGATGATCAAGGCGACCGTGCTGGTCGACGGTCGCGTAGTGGGGACCTGGACGGGAGGCCGCCGCACTCCCGTCCAGATCGAGCCGTTCCAGCCCTTCGACACCTCCGCGCTGGACGAGGAAGCGGCCGCCGTCAGCGCCTTCCTGCGACCCTGACCACTACGATCGACGGCGGTGCAATCCAAGCCGGCCCGTGACCTGCAAGTCGGCGACACGTTCTACCGGGGATACGACCCCGATCAGACGCCCAGCCGCGATGCCATCCACACCGTGCTGCGCATCCAGTACGTCCCCATCCGCGACTTCTTCGGTGGCTTCGTGGAGACCATCCAGATGGACGCCCGGAACCACCTGCTCGGGCCGGCCAAGCTCAGCCTGGGCGCCGACGAGGTGGTCTGGATCGTCGAGGGCTCCGCCGCCGCACCGCCTTCGTCGTCGCCGCCCGCCCGCGACCGGTCGAGCGGGAACCGCTGGGGCCGTCGCCGGCGAACCTGAGGACGCCGGCTAAAACACCCTCTGGGTCGCCGGCTCCGGGCGGGCCCGGCGCGATATCCCCACCGCCGTGATCATCGCCAGCCCCAGACCAAGGGCCGCCCCTGCGCCGAGGAGGATCCAGCCGGGCACGTCGGAGTTCCCCGACACCGAGACCTCGGAGGGTTCGAGCAGGAGCGAGGCGAAGTAGATGTCCTCCGAGTGGTTGCTGGCGTTGCCGTTGCGGCTGTCCTGCCAGGCGAAGTACACGCCGTCGCTGCTCGAGGCGATCCCGACGTTGTAGTGGCTGTGGATGTTGTTCGACCACATGCCGATGTGGCGGTCCGACATGCGGTCGCTGATACGCAAGTTGGGCCCGAAGGTGCGCCCGCCGTCCGTCGACGAGGCGTAGTACACGTCGGTGAACCCGCCGTAGTTGAA
Organism: Acidimicrobiales bacterium; assembly: GCA_036377875.1. Taxonomy (GTDB): domain Bacteria; phylum Actinomycetota; class Acidimicrobiia; order Acidimicrobiales; family AC-14; genus JBFMCT01. The sequence continues at coordinate 2,099 of DASUXN010000016.1, read as the reverse complement.
CGGGGCAGCAAAGGTGGTGGGGAGGGTCTCGGGCACGGGGCTGTTGCGGAAGTCGTACCAGGCGATATCGACCCGGCCGTTGGGCGCGATCGAGATGCCAGGGTCGTAGTGCTGCGTGTTCGGTGAGCGGGCGTCGTCGTTGACGATCACCCGCTCGCCCCACGTGCGCCCCCCGTCACGGGACGCCCGCACGATGATCTCGTTGTCGTCCTCGTGGTTCGGACGGGTCTCGCCGTTGGCGTTGCCGTACCAGACGGCGTAGAGGTTGCCGTTGTTGGGGTCAGCCGCCAGCAGCTGCTTGCGGTTGTGAAAGAACCCCGCCGTCCCCTCGTCGATCTTGACCGGCGCCGACCACGTCCGCCCCTGGTCGGTCGACTGGCGGTAGAAGATCGACCGGATGACCGGGTCGGGTGCGGGAGCCCCGGCCGGGGCCTGGGGGGCAAACCCCGCACCTGGGAAGATGGCGTGGACCACCCCGTCGGGCCCCACCGCCGGCCGCGGCTGGTACCCGCCCTGGGGCTCGGCCTCGGCCAGGTCCACCGCCTCCCTGAACGTGCGCCCGCCGTCGGTCGACCCGGCCATCATCGAGCGCGACTTCTCCCCCGGCGAGCTCTGGATCCACGCCACGTAGACGTTGGACGAGTCGCTCGGGTCGACGGCCACCATGGCCCGTCGGTTGTTGATGGTTCGCGGGTTCTCCGGCTGCGCCCGGTAGACCATCGAGGTCGTGAACGTGCGCCCGCTGTCCGACGACCTGGCCAGGAACACGGGCCGCGGCCGCTCGGTGCGGTTGATGTCGGACCGAGCCGGGTCGGCGGCGGTGAAGGCGAGGTACATGGTCCCCGCCTCGTCGAAGGCGACCGTGAAGTACGGGCCGTTGATGGCGTAGTCGGAGTTCCACGTGAAAGGTCGACTCATCGGATCGCCACCCTCAGACCAGCTCCGCCCGCTGTTCCCGGAGATGTGGACCTTGATCCCGAAGCCGGCGTAGACGTCGGTCTCGACGACGACCAGCTCGCCGGTGTCGGGGTTCCGGCCGATCACCGGGGACGAATGGCCCCGCACGAACGCAGGGTTGTCGGTCACCTGCACGGCGTCGGTGACGACGCCCGGCGATTCCTCCTGAGCGCCCGCCGGCGCACCGAGGGCCGCCACCGCCATGAGCGCGAGCCCGCGCCCAACCCACTTCCGGTCCATCCCGCCTCCCACCTACGCCCGCGTGCTGGATCCATTCTCCCCGCCCCGGAGGCGGCGCGCCACCGGCTGGCTCAACCGCGCTGCTTGGCCTCGGTCAGCTCGGCCAGCAGCTGGTAGAGGATGCGGGCCGTCATGCCCCAGACCGTGTCCTCGGGGAGCTCGAAGAAATGCATGGGACGGTCGGGCACGGGCACGTCCCAGCGTTCCTCCCGGTAGACGGCCATGAGGTCGGACAGGGCGACGTCGAAGATCGCCTCGACCTCACCCGGCGCCGCCACCAGCTTCGGCCGCCGCCGCAGCAGGCCGACTATGGGAGTGGCCACCGACCCCGACGTGCCCCCCACGACCCGGTCGAGCCATCCCGCCACCTCCACATCGGCGGGAACGATTCCGACCTCCTCGGCCGCCTCCCGCAAGGCGGCGTCGACCATGCTCTCGCCCTCCTCCACCCGTCCGCCGGGCAAAGCGATCTCGCCGGGATGGGTCGGGAGGGCGATGGCCCGGCGGATGAGGACGACCCGGGCGTCGCCGCACTCCTCGAACAGGGCGAGCAGGGCGGCGGCGGGCGCGATCGGCGCATCGCGACCGGCCTGAACGCCTCGGCCGGCGAGTAGGTCCCGCACGTGGGCCACGGGCGTGCGCCGGGCCCGGACGGGAAGGTGCTCCCACGGCGGCGGTCCACCGGGGCGGGCGCCGGGCGGGCGGGGAACGGTCTGGCGGGACGTGGGCGGGCCGCCCGGAAATCAGGAAGCGGCCGGGGACCGGGCCGCCAGCTCCTCCAGCAGCTCCTTCATGCCCGCCGTCTTCAGGTTGCTCATGACGCGGCCTGGGGGCGTCTCGCCGCGCTCCCATTCCATCCAGGCAATCAGCAGCTTCTGCGGGTCGGGAGGAGGACGGTCCAT
>DASUXN010000015.1:0-3624 GCA_036377875.1 Acidimicrobiales bacterium | reverse complement strand
CGAGTCCGCCGCCGAGACGGCCGACCTCCGCCGCTCGCTGCCTCCGGGCTACGCCGACGACGAAGAGAGTCTGGCCAAGGCGGTCGAGATGGCCGTGGCCGACCTGCGGTCGTGGCTTGACACGGTCGACGCCCGGGCCGTGGCCGCCGATGCCGTCCAGCGGTTCTGGGCGGGGCGGGCGCCCATCCTGCCCGGCCAGCTCGGCTCGGTCCTGGCCGTACGAGACCTCGACGACCGCACCCGGGTGCAGCGCCGCCGCGGCGCGGTCTGTCACCTCCGGATGCGGGACGGGTTCCTCTACGTCGGGCTCGGCCAGCGGAACCTGCGCATGCCCGCCGCCCTGGAACCGGTGCTGCGCCGCATCGCCGCGGCCGCCGAGCCGTTAGCCGTCTCAGACCTAGCCGACCTCATGGACGAGGAAAGCCGGCGCGTGCTGGTCCGCCGGCTCGTCCGGGAAGGGCTGCTCCAGATCGTTCCCGATGGCTGAACCGCGCTGCGCCGACGTCTCGTTCGATCGGGACGAGCCGGCGTGGGCGACGGCTTCGGTGGTGCGCGGATGGGTGTTGGTGGAACAACCCGGCGCCTGGGGGCCCGACGCCCTGTTCGACAGCCGCCTGCCGCCCGCGGTGGCCGAGTTCCTCGTGGAGGAGGGGCGCCCGCACGGGGTGCGCACCGTCCTCCTGCGCCAGCCCGACCGTGCCCGCACCGGCCCGCGGAGCTGTTTCGTCGCGTCGTCCGGACGCCCTCGCCCCTGGATCGAGCATCGGGCCTTCGACGACGCGGACGAACTGCTCACGCTCGACGTCGCCGCTGCCGCCGGCCCGCAACCGCCCGGTTTCGGCGAGCTCTGGACCCGCCCGCTCTACATCGTTTGTACCAACGGCCGGCACGACCCGTGCTGCGCCCGCCTGGGCCGGCCCGTCATCCGGGCGCTTCTGGGAAGCAAGGCGGACGATGTGTGGGAGTGCTCGCACATCGGCGGCGACCGCTTCGCCGGCAACCTCGTCTGCCTCCCTCACGGGCTCTACTTCGGCCGGCTCGGCCCCGACGAGGCACGGGACGTCGTCGCCGCCTACGAGGCGGGCACCATCGACCTCGAGCACTTCCGGGGACGGGCCGGCGACCCGTTCCCCGTGCAGGCGGCCGAGTACCTCCTCCGTCAGGAGGCGGGACTGACGGGTATCGACGACGTGACGCCCCAGTCGTCGCGACGCAGCGTCGACGGCGGCATGGTCAGCGTCCGGTTCGCCCTCGCCCGCGGTGGACAGGTCGACGTCCAGGTCGGGATCGACCGGGCCGAGCCCAGGCTCCTCACCTGCACGGCCGGCGTGGAGGGCCGGCCCCCGTCATACCGCCTGCTCGGCGTTATTCCGCGAGAGGGCGGACACTCCGGCGGTACACTGATCGGACCGCAGTAGTTCCGATTCCGAGGAGTCGCGCGTGCCCGGAACAGTCGTCGTGGGCACCCAATGGGGGGACGAGGGCAAGGGAAAGCTCACCGACCTGCTCGCCAAGGAGATGCAGGTCGTCGTCCGCTACCAGGGCGGCCACAACGCCGGGCACACCATTGTCGTAGGCGGCGCCTCCTTCGCCCTCCAGCTCGTCCCCAGCGGCGTCCTCTACTCCTGGGTCACGCCCGTGATCGGCAACGGCGTGGTGGTCGACCCGGCCGTGCTGGTCGACGAGGTCGACATGCTCACCGGCCGCGGAGTGGACTGCAGCCGGCTGTGCGTGAGCGGCAACGCCCACCTGATCATGCCGTACCACCACGAGCTCGACCGCCTCACCGAGCGCTACCTCGGCAAGAACAAGCTGGGCACGACGAAGCGGGGGATCGGTCCCGCCTATGCCGACAAGGCGGCCCGGGTCGGGCTGCGGGTTCAGGACCTGCTCGACGCCAAGATCTTCCGGGAGAAGCTCGAGGTCGCGCTCAAGGAGAAGAACCTCGTCCTGGCCAAGGTCTACAACCGGCTGCCGCTGTCGGCGGACGAGATCGCCGACCGCTACCTCAACGAGCTGGCGCCCCGGTTGGAGCCGATGATCGCCGACACGGTCGGGCTGGTCCACGACGCCCTCGAGGCAGGGGCCAACGTGCTGTTCGAGGGCGCTCAGGCCACCTTCCTCGACCTCGACCACGGCACGTATCCCTTCGTCACCTCGTCCAACCCGGTGGCTGGAGGCGCGTGCGTGGGGGCGGGTGTCGGCCCTGGCCACATCGCGAGCGTGATGGGCATCGCCAAGGCCTATGTGACCCGGGTCGGCTCAGGACCGTTCCCGACCGAGCTGCACGACGAGACCGGCGACCTGCTCGTCGACCGGGGCGGCGAGTTCGGCACCAATACCGGCCGCCGCCGCCGCACCGGCTGGTTCGACGTGGTCATGCTCCGCCAGGCCGCCCGTCTCAACTCGCTCACCGAGGTGGCGCTGACCAAGCTCGACGTGCTCGACACGCTTGAGACGATCAAGGTCTGCGTGGCCTACGAGGCCGAGGGCGAGCGCTACGACCACCTGCCGTACCACCAGTCGGTGCTGCACAAGGTCACGCCCGTCTACGAGGAGCTGCCGGGCTGGATGTCCGACACCACCGAGGCGACCATGTGGTCCGACCTGCCTGCCGCAGCCCAGTCCTACGTGGAGTTCCTGGCCGAGCGGAGCGGCGTGCCCACCACCATGGTCGGCGTCGGGCCCGGACGCGAGCAGTTCGTGCGTACGCCCATGGAACCGCTGCGCCCGGCCGGCGGCGGCAGCGACGACGGTCACGACGACGATGAGTGGGATGAGGGCGATTGGCAGGTCGGCCCCGGCATCCTCATGATCTAAGTGAAGCTGTGCGTCGTAGGGGCGGGTGGGCGCGAGCACGCTCTGGCCGACGTGCTGGCCCGGTCCGGGCATGAGGTCGTCGTCACCCCCGGCAACCCCGGCATTCCGTGGTCGGTCGCCACCCCACCGGAGGACGTCGAGGCCGACCTCTACGTCATCGGGCCGGAAGTCCCGCTCGTCGAAGGCATGGCCGATCGGTTGCGGGCCCGCGGCCGCCTGGTGTTCGGCCCCGGTGCCGACGGCGCCCAGCTCGAGGGATCCAAGCGGTGGATGAAGGACCTGCTGGTCGAGGCCGGCGTCCCGACCGCCCGCCACGGCAGCTTCACCGACGCAGACGCAGCGGTCACGTTCCTCGAGACGCTCCCGCCTCCGTACGTCGTCAAGACGGACGGACTGGCCGCCGGCAAAGGGGTGCTGGTCACCGAGTCGCTGACCGAGGCCATCGACGATGTGCAGGCGAAGCTGAGCGGCGCCGCCTTCGGTCGGGCCGGGAGGATGGTCGTCATCGAGGAAGGCCTCACCGGCCCGGAACTCTCGCTCCTGTGCGTGTGCGACGGGATGCGGGCGGTTGCGCTCGCGCCGGCCCAGGACTTCAAGCGCCTCCTGGACGGAGACGCCGGGCCCAACACGGGCGGCATGGGCGCCTACTCCCCGGTCCCCGCCGCGGGACCGGCCGTCGTGGCGGAGATTCTGGAGACCGCAATCGAACCAACCCTCGGTGCCCTCGGAGCACGTGGCATCGACTACCGGGGCGTCCTCTACTGCGGCCTCATGCTCACTTCCGCCGGACCCAAGGTGATCGAG
>DASUXN010000014.1:0-5346 GCA_036377875.1 Acidimicrobiales bacterium | reverse complement strand
GTGTCGGGGGTGGTGTGGGGGGGCCCGAGGGCGGAGCCGGCGGCGGAGGCGGAGCCGGGGGCGGCGTGGGCCCCATCATGGACTCGCCCTCCACCAGCGCCTCGAAGCCGCGCGCCACCCGCTCGCTGATCTCGTCAGAGTTGCCCGCGCCTTCGGGTGGCATCCGGGCGAACCCTAGCGATCCTGCCGGCTCGCGCGCTGGTTATCCGTGCCTGCGAGCGCTCTCGGCGGCCAGATCGGAGACCACCATCGACTCGACCAGCTCGTTGAAGCTCGTGCGGGGCTTCCAACCCAGCTGCTCGCGGGCCTTGGAGGCGTCGCCGGTGAGGATGTCGACCTCGGCGGGTCGTAGGAACCGGGGGTCGCTCTCCACGTAGGGAACCCAGTCGTCGATCCCGATCGCCCCGAAGGCGAGCTGGAGCAGCTCGCGCACGGTGTGCGTCTCGCCGGTGGCGATGACGTAGTCGTCGGGGGCGTCCTGCTGGAGCATGAGCCACATGGCCTCGCAGAAGTCGCCGGCGAAGCCCCAGTCACGGGCGGCGTCGAGGTTCCCGAGGGTCAGCCGGTCCTGGAGCCCGAGCTTGATGCGGGCGACCGCATTGGTGATCTTGCGGGAGACGAACTCGAGCCCCCGCTTGGGGCTCTCGTGGTTGAAGCAGATCCCCGAGCAGGCGAAAAGGCCGTACGACTCGCGGTAGTTCATCGTCGTGTAGTGGCCGAACACCTTCGCCACGCCGTACGGCGACCGGGGATGGAACGGAGTCTGCTCCGTCTGGGGTGTCTCCCGCACCTTGCCGAACATCTCCGACGACGACGCCTGGTAGAACCGGACCCGGTTGTCGGTCGAGCCTCCGACCACCCGGATGGCCTCGAGCATGCGCAGCACGCCGAGGCCGGTGATGTCGGCGGTCAACTCGGGCTGGCGGAACGACAGGGCCACGAACGAGATGGCGCCCAGGTTGTAGACCTCGTCGGGCTGGACCTGCTCCACCACCGCGATCAGCGACGACAGGTCCTGGAGGTCGCCTTCGACGAGCTCGAGCGCCGGAGTCTCCTCCTGGACCATCTGGGCCTTGGGATTGGCCTGGCCCCGGACCATGCCGAAGACGTCGTAACCCTTCTCCGCCAGCATCTGGGCCATGTAACGGCCGTCCTGGCCGGTGATGCCGGTGATCAAGGCTCTGGGCACGGGGTACGAACCTAGCGTCGATCCGCGACCTCAATCGTTGCCGAGCTCGCAGGGCTCGTAGCCGGCAGGCAGGGGCGCGGGGAGCTCGACAGCCCCGATGGGGCCCTCTCCGCGGTACCCGATCCGCTGAGTCTCGCCGTTGTCGAGCTCGACCTCGATGGCTCGGAGCTCGAGGCACTTGCGCTGGAGGTCGGATGCGGCCGGGTCGCCGTTGTCCAGCCGGAGGACGAACACCAGCGAAGGGGTGGTGACGCCCCGCACCACGACCGACCCGTCGGGGTTGAAGAGTTCGGCCCGGGGGCGTACCACCACGGGGACCGTCCCCTCCAGGCCTCCGAACACCGTTTCCTGGGCAGCCCCGTCCCAGGGGCCGCCGACCTGACAGCCTCCCCGGCAGTTCGTCCAGCCGATGTACTCGGGCCGGAGCCCTGGGTCGGTGACGAAGCCCGTGACCCGGCGGATGGTCAGGGTCTCGGCGCCGAAGTTGTGCAGCTCCATGGTGATCACCGCGCCCTCCGGCCCCCCGCCGTAGGGCGACACGATCCCTTCGGTGAAGGCCAGCGGATGGCTGTTTGGCTCGTCGGCCGGCAGCTCGGGCTCGCCGGTTTGAGACGGGGCGCTGCACGCGGCGAGAGCGGCAACCGCCAGGCCGACGAGCACGATCCGGCACGGTCGGTGGATCGTTCCTTCCTCCGGCTAGAGGGTGGTCTGGCGGTCGCCCGGCCACGTCCAGCACGGGGCACCTCCCGACCATCCCTGGTGGAGCTGGCACGACCAGTACTCGTAACGCTTGCTGAAGTCCCGGTCGTAGCGGATCGCCATCCCGTACCCGGGATGCTCGAAATTGTTGATGAAGCGGTGGTGCATGGCCACCTTCGACCGGTTCTTCTGCGTCGACGCGCTGCTGAAGCTTCCTTCTGCGGCGAACGAGCCGATCGCCGCCTTGATCTCGAACTGCGCCGCCCCGGTGACCGACACCTCCCCTTCCGTGAACTCGATGCGCTGAGCCCCCGGGAAGTGCTGAGACCACCATCCCCACTGGTTGGCCCGGATGTCGGTGGACCGCTCGTTGAACCCCAACGGGCCCAGGTTGTGGACGTACGCCGTGCCCCCGATGTAGCCGACGTTGCGGACGATCTCCTCCACGTAGCTGTAGCGGAATCCGGAGGGCTGCTGCACGTCCCACCGGTACTGCTCCCAGCGCCACGCGTCGTTGCCGTAGGCCCCCCAGTACCCGTTGCCGTTGAAGGTCGACAGGTGCGGCCCGGGGTGCCCACAGTTGTAGGAGTTCGCGGGCGGGACGGAGCCGCCGGCGAGGCCCCAGCACTCACCTCGCTCGGGCCAGATGTCCACGATGGTGGTCCCCTGAGTGCTGGTGACGGTGCGGCTGGTCGTCCCCGAGACCCCGAACGCACCTGCGCCCGCAGATGCCCCTACCCGGCTGCCGTTCTGCCACTCCTGCACGGCCCCGCTCTCGACCTGGAAGGTGCTCCTCATGCCGAAGTTCTTGGTCGACCACCACCGCAACGCCGACACGGTGAAGTTGCGGCCCTGGAGGAACGTGGAGCATTGGAAGTTGCCGTTGCGGAACTGGCAGCCGTTGGGGATCTGCTGCTGCGCCAGCACTCTGGTGCCCGGGCCCAGCCCTGGCCGCAGGTTGGCTCCCGGGCCCCGCACGGCTCCGCCCGCCGCCTCCGGACCGGGATCGGGGATCGGCGCCGCGTTGGGAACGGGCGGCAGCCGGGGAAGCCCTGGTTCGTTAGGTGGAGAGTCCGACGGAGGGTGCACGATCGGGGGCCCCGGTGGCTCCGGATCGACGACGATTTCGGTGATCCGGGGCTCGGTGGGCACGAGCCGTACTCGGCCCCTGCCGCGAAGCGAGTCCGCCGGTAGGGTCAGCGTGGCGGACGAGACCCAGGCGGTCGCGGTGCCCGGGATCCGCTTCGACGCCGAGAGATGAAGGAGGATCTCCTCCGAGTCGTGGCCCGGCGGAGGGGGGGCGGAGACGCTTAAAGCACCAGCGGTGCCGACCTCCCCTGTGGCCCGAGACATGACCTGTCTGCTCTCGAGCTTTGCCTGCGCCCTGTCTAGGCCGACCCGGCTGGCCGGCGAGCCCTCGCCCACCATTTGAAAGCCGAAGGTGCCGCGAGGCGACGGTCGAGGTCGACCAGGACCTCAATGCTAGGGGGCGAGCCTACCTGCGATCCTGCCGGAGGGGGACCCACCGCGGTGGCCATCAGGACGGGCACCGTCGCAACCAGCATCGTCCGCCGCCGCGAACGTCTCATGTGACACTCTCCTTCCGCCGACGGAGGTACCCCGCCCTTGTTCTGAACCCTGTCCCAGGGTAGGAATAGTCGCCTGGTCGGTCAAGGGCTTGCCCACCTCCGGCCGCAAGCCGTGCCCGCGCTGCTCGATCGTCTCGCGGCTGGGCGACTTGACGCGAAGCGGCTTACGCCTGTCGGCACTGTCATCTGGCCGCCCTCGATGGCCGGCCGGGGCGGCTCATTCGTTCGCTCCGCTCGCTCCATTCGGTCGCCGGCGGCGCCAGCGCAGGGCCGATGATGCACACCGCCGGCCTCCTGCCGTGGAAGGGTGGAGGGTAGTGAGCTGGTCCCCCCGGCGTCGCAGGGCTCGGCCCCTCGTGCTGGCCGCGGTCGTAGCGTTCATCGCAGTCCTGGCGGTACTGGCCGCCTGGGCGATCGACGCCCGCGCCCAGCGAGACGCCGTCCTGCCTCGGGTGGACGTGGGGAACCGCCAGGTGAGGGGCATGGACCGGGCCGAGCTGGGCGCGTGGGTGGCGGAGACGGCCCAGCGCTTCTCCCAGGCCTCGGTGGTCGTGGAATCGGACGGTGGCGGGCTCGAGGCGACGGTCCCGGAGCTGGGTGCGGCGGTGGACGAGGCGGCGACGGTGGCCGACGTGCTGGCGGCCGGACGGGAGGGATCGTTCCTCAAGCGGGTGTGGACGTGGGCCCGCAGCTTCCTCGCCCCGGTGGAGGTGCCGCTGGCCGTCAACGTCGACCGTTCCACTCTCGACCGGGTCGTGGCCGAGCGGGACAAGGGCAGGACGCCCCCCGTCGAACCCGACCTGGCGGTGGTGGAGGGACAGCTGCGCCCCGTCCCGGGGGAGAACGGTCGGGGCGTCTCCCCCGCCGACCTGGCCGGCGCCCTCAGCCGCAACCAGCCGGAGGACGGCACGATCCGGGTCACGCTCGACGTCACGTCGATCCCGCCCCGCTTCACCGAGGCCGACGCCGGCCGCCTGGCCTCGGAGGCGGAGCGACTGGCGACCGAAGGTCTCGACGTGCGGGCCGACGACCAGACCGCCACCGTGCCCGCCGACAAGCTGCGGTCATGGGTTCGGGCCGTCCCCGCCGACGAGTCGCTGGAGCTGGGGATCCGTCGGGAAGAGGGCGTGCTGGAAGGCCTGGCCGAGCTGCTGCCCGAGGCGGGCACACCGCCGGTGAACGCAGGGTTCGCCGTCAGCGCGGGCCAGGTGAGCATCACCCCGGCCCGGACGGGCACCGCCTGCTGCGCGCCCGAGGCGGTCGACGTCCTCGACACCGCCCTGCGCTCGGCCTCCGCCCGGGCCGCACCCGTCGAGCTGCCCCTGAAGACGGTCAACGCCAGCCGGGACGAGGCGGCGGCCCGCGAGCTGGGTGTCGTGGAGCAGGTGGCGACGTTCACCACCAACCACGCCGCCGGCGAGCCTCGCGTCCGCAACATCCACCGCATGGCCGACACCATCCGGGGCACGGTGATCCCCCCGGGTGGGACGTTCTCCATCAACGGCATCGTCGGCATGCGGACGGCGGAGAAGGGCTACGTGGCCGCCCCCATCATCGGAGCCGATTACAAGTTCGACGAGGACGTGGGCGGGGGCGTCTCCCAGTTCGCCACCACCATGTTCAACGCCGCCTTCTTCGGCGGGCTCGACATCACCGAGTACTTCATGCACGGCCTGTACATCTCCCGTTACCCCTACGGTCGGGAGGCGACGCTGTCGTTCCCGGCGCCCGACCTCAAGGTTCGCAACACGACCCCGTTCGGTGTGCTCGTCTGGCCGACCTACACCGAGACGTCGATAACCGTGTCGCTGTATTCGACCAAGCACTTCAGCCGGGTGGACCAGACCGGCCAGACGAGAGCCGAGCGGC
>DASUXN010000013.1:0-3912 GCA_036377875.1 Acidimicrobiales bacterium | reverse complement strand
GGTTGTCGCTGCCCTCCCTCAGCCTTCCCGCCCCGGCCGGGCCGGAACTCGGCCTGCCCCAGACCCCGCTGCCGTCGGTCGCCCCGCTGGTTGGCGGGCTGCTGCCGGCGGCCGCCGCGCCCGCCGCCGCGCTCCCCCTGGGCGACGTCGCCGCCACTGCCGTCCCTGGAGGCCCGCTACCCGCGGTCGCCCTTCCGACCGCCACGGCTCTCCCCACCGACCCTGGGCTGCCCCTCGACGAGGCCCTGCCGCCGGTTTCGGCGCCGCCCGTGTCGACGGTGGGCGACGTCGCCCCGGCCGCTCAGAGCGTCGTCGGAGGTGTGGTCGACACGGTCGCCGAAGCGCCGGCCGCCCTCCCCGCCGTGGCCCCTGGCGCCGCTCTCCCCGCCACCGGGGGGGCACTGGGCTCGGTGTTGGCTCTACCCGGAGGCGTTCTGGCCAACTAGCGTTCGGTGGCGGGAGCGCGCCGGCCTCGGGTTCCCCCAGCCCCCGGGGCCGGCCCTCCCTGTCACACCCCCCGGTCATGCTGGTGACCGTGTCGGGTTACCATTCGAGGCACAACTACAGACCCTGCTCCTCGTTCCGCGCGAGGGGCCCTGGCCATGGGGCCGAGGTCCAGAGGGAGGCGATGGACGCGTATGCGCCCGTATGAAGTCATGGTCATCTACGACCCGAGCCTGGAGGACGACGCCCTCCGGGGGGCGGTCGACCGCACCACGGAGCTGATCCGCTCACGCGGCGGCAACCCCGGTCGGGTCGATCGTTGGGGCAAGCGCCGCCTGGCCTACGAGATCCGCCACCACCGCGAGGGTTACTACGTCCTGGTGGAGGCCTCGGCGGAGCCGCCCGTGATGGCCGAGGTCGATCGGGCCCTGAACCTGGCCGACGAGGTGCTCCGCCACAAGGTGGTCCGCCTGCCCGACCGTGTCGCTGGTCGCCCCAACCGCTCCGCCGGCCGTCCCGGCCCGGAGCCGGGAGCACCGGCCGGTATCGCCGCCGACGAGGTGGCCGGCAGCAGTCCGCGTCCCAACGGAGCGTAAGCACATGTCCAACGGAAACACAGTCACCCTTGTCGGCAACGTCACCCGCGACCCCGAGCTGCGGTTCACCAACACCGGTCAGGCCACGGCCACCTTCGGCCTCGCCGTCAACCGCATGTGGACCGACCGCCAGACCAACGAGCGCCGGGAGGCGACGTCGTTCTTCGACATCGTCTGCTGGCGGGAGATGGCCGAGAACGTGAGCGAGTCCCTCCAGAAGGGGTCCCGAGTGGTGGTCACCGGCCGCCTCGAACAGCGCAGCTGGGAGACCCCCGAGGGCGACCGCCGCTCGAAGGTCGAGGTCGTGGCCGACGAGGTCGGCCCGTCGCTGCGGTGGGCCACCGCCGAGATCCGCAAGAACGACAGGAGGGGGCCGTCCGACGGCGGCCCCTCCCGGCCCGCGCCGGCCCCCTCTGGCGACCCGGGGCCCACCTATGACTACGGGGAGGAGCCCTTCTGATGGCCCGTGACCGGGATCGCGACCGCGACCGCAGGCGAACGCCGAAGGACACCGGCCGCCGCGTCAAGAAGAAGATCTGCATCTTCTGCAAGGAACACATCGAGTGGGTCGACTACAAGGACGTCAACCTCCTCCGCCGGTTCATGTCCGACCGAGGCAAGATCCGTGCCCGCCGCGTCTCGGGCAACTGCACCCAGCACCAGCGGGACGTGGCCATCGCCATAAAGACCGCCCGTGAGCTGGCTCTTCTTCCCTACACCCAGAGGGCCGTGAGCGAGCGCGGCGCCGGCGGCCGCGGTGGTCGGCCGCCGCGCGACGGAGGACGGCCAGGCTTCGGTGCTCCGCCCGCCGCCGCCGTCATCGTCGAGGACGAGCCCGACGCCGAGGCCGATGTCGACATCGCCCTGACCGACGACGTCCTGGCCGACGAGGGGGCGGAGTGAAGGTCATCCTGCGGTCCGACGTGGCCAATGTGGGGCGCAAGGGCGACGTCCTCGATGTCTCCGACGGGTTCGCCCGCAACTTCCTCGTCCCCAAGGGCCTGGCCCTGCGGGCTACCGACGGCGCGATCGCCCAGGCGGCCGCCATGCGCCGCTCGCGCGACCTGAAGGACGCCCGCGACCGGGAGGGGGCCGAGGAGATCGCCCGCAAGCTGACGCCCATGGTGATCCGCATCAGCGCCCGCTCCGGGCCCGAGGGCCGGCTGTTCGGGTCGGTCACCGCCGCCGACCTGGCCGAAGCGGTCACCAGCCAGACCGGCGTCCAGCTCGAGCGCCGCCGTGTGCACCTCGAGGAGCCGATCAAGAGCGTCGGCAACCACGAGGTGGCGGTGCGCCTCCACACCGAGGTCGAGGTCCGCCTCCAGGTAGAGGTCGTTCCCCAGTAGATCCTTAGGGCGCCGGCCGCCCTTCGGCACGGGTACACTGCCGAACATATGTTCGCACTCCACCGAATCGGCCGTCCACAGGACCTCCCGTTTATCCACAGGGCAAATCCACAGGGCTTCCTTCTAGCTACCAGCAGGGCCGGCCCGGCAGGGTGAGGCAGGCGATGGTCCAACCCCTCGACGAAGCGCGCCGCCGCCGGCTCTCCGGCGGAAGTGGAGGCACCCGGGTACCGCCCCACAACCTGGAGGCGGAGGAGTCCCTGTTGGGAGCCATGCTTCTGAGCCGGGACGCCATCGTCTCCGCGGTGGAGCTCCAGCTCTCCGCATCCGACTTCTACAAGCCGGCCCACGGCCACATCTACGAGGCCATCAGCTCCATCTACGCCCAGGGCGAGCCCGCCGACCCGGTCACAGTGGCCGAGGAGCTGCGCCGGGCCGGCCTGCTCGACGGGGTGGGAGGCACCCCCGCCCTCGTCGCCCTCCAGGCCAACACCCCGGCCATCGGCAACGCCGCTCGTTACGCCGGCATCATCGAAGAGCACGCCCTGCTCCGGAAGCTCATCGCCGTGGCCGGCGACATCGCCGAGATGGGTTACTCCGTCCCCGAGGACGTCACCGCCGCCATCGACGAGGCCGAGGCCCTCGTGTTCGACGTGGCCCAGCGCCGGGTCACCGACAGCCTGGCCCCCCTACGCGACCTTCTCGAGCGCCACCTCGACCACATCGAGGCCCTCTACGAACGGGGCGACGACATCACCGGCGTCCCCACCGGCTACCTCGACCTCGACCAGCAGCTGGCCGGGCTTCAGCCGTCCAACCTGGTCATCGTGGGCGGCCGCCCGGGCACGGGCAAGGCCCTGGCCCTCGACACGCCGATCCCCACGCCCGCGGGCTGGACGACCATGGGCGACCTCCAGGCGGGGGACCGGGTGCTCGACGGCCACGGCCAACCGTGCGCCGTCACCTACGCCACGCCCGTGATGGACGGCCGGCCCTGCTTCGAGGTCGTCTTCGACGACGGGTCGACGCTGGTGGCCGACGCCGACCACCAGTGGATCGCCCACGACCGGGCGGGATGGAGGTCGCGCCGACGCGGCGACCGTGCCGCCCCGCCTCGGGTGGCCACCACCGCCGACATGGTCCGGGAAGGCGTGGTCGCCCCCGACGGCCGACCCAACTGGCACGTACCCCTCACCCTGGCCCTCGACCTGCCCGAAGCCGACTTGCCCGTCGACCCCTACGTGCTGGGCTGCTGGCTGGCCGACGGGCGCTCGGAGGGGGCGGAGATGCGGGTGAGCGAGGCCGAGTGGCGCCACTACCACGGCGAGTTCACCACCGCCGGCTACGCCTTCCAATGGCGGGCCCGCTGCCCGCCCCGCGGCGGGCCCGACGCCCCCCTCGGCTTCGCCTGGGCCGGGCGCGGCAGCGTGCCCCTGCGCATCCTCACCACCGAGCTGCGGGCCGCCGGGCTGGGCCCGGGTGTGCTCAAGCACGTACCCGCCGTCTACCTGCGGGCCTCGGCCAAG
>DASUXN010000012.1:0-3326 GCA_036377875.1 Acidimicrobiales bacterium | reverse complement strand
AGCCAGGCGGGCCTGGGCGACGTCGACGGCCCGGCGGGCCTTGTCGCGGGCCATCCCGGCGGCGTGCTCGACCTGGGTGCCGGCCGCGTCGGTGATCCAGATGGCCCGCTCGCGGGCCAGCTCGGCCGCCGGCTTGGCCTTGGCCGCCGCCTTGGCTGCCTTGGCCGAGGCCTTCGAGGCCGCCTTGCCCGCCGCCTTGGCCGCCGCCTTCTGGGCCTTCTTGGCTGCCTTGCGGGCCTTGCGGCTCAATCTCGGCCCGGCACCGCGGGCTGCCTCGATCATGCTGCCGGCAGCGACGGCAGCGGCGAGCTTCCGCGACTTCTTGGCCAGCTTCTTGGCGCTGCGGCGGTCGAGGACGAGCCCGGTCAGCCCGCCCACGACGGCGGCGCCCGCGGCGGTGGTGGCCGCCTTCTTGGCCATCCCCTCCGAGCCCGCCTCGTCGGGGCTGCGCATCGACTTGACCACCACGACGACTCCACCGACCGTCCCGGCGATCACGGCGTATTTCACGGCCTTGCCCATGGATGGACCTCCTCGCGACCGGTCAGGGCACTGTTTGCCCGAGCCAGTCTTACCTATCCCCGGAGCCCCCCGATTACAACCGGGGTGCGATCCGCCGGGCCGTTCAGGCCACGCCGGCCGGCGCCTCGGCTAGGAGGCGGCCCGGCGGGGGCGGGGGGACGACGTGCGCTCGGCGTCGCCGCGGGGCACGAGGGTGGGGTTGACCCGCTTCAACACGACCGAGCGATCGATGACGCACTTGCCGATGTCGGAACGGCTCGGCAGGTCGTACATAACGTTGAGCAGGACCTCTTCGAGGATGGCCCGCAGGCCGCGGGCGCCCGTGCCTCGCAGCAACGCCTGTTCGGCGACGGTCTCGAGGGCGTCGTCGGTGAACTCAAGCTCCACGCCGTCGAACTCGAAGAACTTCCGGTACTGCTTGACCAGGGCGTTCTTGGGCTCCATGAGGATGCGCACGAGCGCTTCCTTGTCGAGGTTGGACACGGCGCCGATGACAGGCAGCCGGCCCACGAACTCGGGGATCAGGCCGAACTTGAGCAGGTCCTCGGGCAGCACCTGGGCCAGAATGGCGCCGAGGTCCCGCTCGCTCGACCGGCGAAGCTCGGCGCCGAAACCAACGCCCTTGTGGCCGATGCGGCTCTCGATGATCCGCTCCAGGCCGGCGAAGGCACCACCACAGATGAACAGGATGTTGGTGGTGTCGATCTGGATGAATTCCTGGTGGGGGTGCTTGCGGCCCCCCTGGGGCGGCACCGATGCGGTGGTGCCCTCCAGGATCTTCAACAGGGCCTGCTGCACGCCCTCACCGGATACGTCACGGGTGATCGACGGGTTCTCGCTCTTGCGGGCGATCTTGTCGATCTCGTCGATGTAGATGATGCCCGTCTCGGCCTTCTTGACGTCGTAGTCGGCGGCCTGGATGAGCTTGAGCAGGATGTTCTCGACGTCCTCACCCACGTAGCCGGCCTCGGTGAGGGCGGTGGCGTCGGCGATGGCGAACGGCACATTGAGCAGCCGGGCCAGGGTCTGGGCCAGCAAGGTCTTGCCGCAACCGGTGGGGCCCAGCAACAAGATGTTGGACTTGGCCAGCTCCACGTCGGGGTCGCTCAACGACCCGACCTGCACGCGCTTGTAGTGGTTGTAGACGGCGACCGACAGGATCTTCTTGGCGTAGTCCTGGCCGATCACATAGTCGTTCAGGAACTCGTAGATCTCGCGGGGCTTGGGCAGGTCGTCGAAGCGCAGCTCCGACGTCTCCGACAGCTCCTCCTCGATGATCTCGTTGCAGAGATCGATGCACTCATCGCAGATATAGACCCCAGGGCCGGCGATGAGCTTCTTGACCTGCTTCTGCGACTTGCCGCAGAACGAGCACTTCAGGAGATCGCCGCCGTCCCCGAACTTCGCCACGTGGTAGCCCTCCGCCCCGTTCAGCTCACGCCGGCGGCTTGCGGGACGTCCGCCAGCTCGCGGGTGAGGATGACCTCGTCGATGATGCCGTATTCCTTGGCCTCGTCCGCGCTCATGATGAAGTCGCGGTCGGTGTCCTTGTTGACCCGTTCCATCGTCTGGCCGGTGTGGTGGGCCAGAATGCGCTCCAGCAACTCCCGCATCCGGCCGATCTCCTTGGCCTGGATCTCGATGTCGGCCGCCTGGCCGGCCGCCCCACCGTAGGGCTGGTGGATGAGGATGCGGGCGTGGGGCAGGGCGTGGCGCTTGCCCTTGGTGCCCGCCGCCAGCAGCACGGCCGCCGCCGAGGCGGCCTGGCCCATGCAGTAGGTGGCGATCTCCGGCTTGATGAACTGCATCGTGTCGTAGATCGCGAACAGCCCGGTGATCTCCCCGCCCGGCGAGTTGATGTAGAGGCTGATGTCCTTGTCGGCATCCTCGGACTCGAGGTGCAGGAGCTGGGCCATCACCAGGTTCGCCACCGCGTCGTCGATGGGCGTGCCCAGGAAGATGATCCGCTCCTTGAGGAGCCGGGAGTAGATGTCGAACGCCCGCTCGCCCCGGTTGGTCTGCTCGATGACCGTGGGCACGAGGTAGTTCCTGGGGGGCATCGGGGGTGAGCTCATCGCCAAATCCACTGTGCGCAGTGCCTCATTGAACAGTCTCCTCGGCGGGAAGGGCGGCGTCAGATGAACTTTCCTGGCCCGGGGAGGCCTCCGCGGGGCGGGGCTCCAACTCGGAGCGGTCGATCACCCGGCCGTCCTCGTCGACGTACTCCGTGTTCTCGACCAGCCACTCCATGGCCTTGGTCTTCCTGAGACCCGAGCGTACCGCGGGTAGTTCCCCTCCGCTTTGAAGGCGCTTGCGCAGGGCTTCGACCTTTTCGCCCCGGCGCTCGGCCATCTCGACGATGCCCTGCTCAAGCTCCTCGTCGCTGACCTCGATGGCCTCCATCTCGGCCACCGCCGCCAGGGCGAGGTCGGCTTTGAGGGCGATGATGGCCTCGGCCTGCATGCCCAACAGCAGGTCCTGCTCGGTGCCGCCGATCGCCTCGAGGTACTGCTGCACGGAGACGTTCTGGTGGGAGAGGCGGTGCTGGAGGTCGTTGATCCGCCGTTCCAGCTCGGTGCGGATGAGGGGCTCGGGCATGTCCTCGTCGACCAGCTCGACCAGGGCCTCGATGACCTTGTCCCGCACCATCATGGCCGCCTGGAGCTTCTTGACCGTCTCCAGGCGCCGGCGGATGTCGCCCTCCAACTCGGCCACCGTCTCGAACTCAGACGCCTCGCTGGCCCACTCGTCGGTGACCTCGGGCAGGACGGTCTCCCGCACCTCTTTGACCAGCACGGTGAACG
>DASUXN010000011.1:0-2103 GCA_036377875.1 Acidimicrobiales bacterium | reverse complement strand
GTACGGTCGCGGCGCGGGAAGGACCACGAGGGAGGCGGGATGCAGTATTCGAAGCTCAGCCCCACGCTGACGCAGGCGTTGGACGACTACCACGAGCAGGGGCGACGGGGGCTGGCGGCCCACGTTCCGACGATGGGGCTGGTGACGGCGGTCGAGGAGTCGCCTCGACCGGCGCGGGTGGTGGCCTTCGTCCATTGCGACGAGGACCTGCCAAGAGACGCCTTCGCCCACCTGGGCGTCGAGCTCAACTCCGATACCGGCCGGGTGCGGACCGGCATCGTGCCCCTCGACGCCCTGGACGAGCTCACCGAGAGCGAGGCGGTGGAGCGGGTGGTGCCGGCCGGCCGCCTCGACGCCCTCATGGACGTGGCCGGGCCGGCGGTGGGCGTTCCCGTCCTCCATGCCGGCGGGCTGACGGGCCAGGGGGTGATCGTGGGGATCGTCGACACCGGCATCGACGTCAAGCACCCCGCCTTCGAGGGCCGCGTCCTGCGGGTGTGGGACCAGACGCTGCCCGGCCCCGGAGTGCCGGAGGGGGAGTACGGCGCCGAGTTCACGGGGCCGCTCATGCAGGTCGCCCAGGACACCGAGGGACACGGCACCCACGTGGCCGGCATCGCCGCCGGGGCCGATCCCAACTTCCTCGGGGTGGCGCCCGGGGCGGACATCGTTATGGTCAAGTCCGACCTGCTCACCGCCCACATCGCCGACGGGATCCGCTATCTCTTCCGGGTGGCCGACGACCTCGGCCGCCCCGCCGTCGTCAACCTGAGCCTGGGCGGGCACGGCGACGCCCACGACGGCACCGACTCGCTGTCGGCCATCATCGACGCCCTCTCCGGGCCGGGGCGGATCGTGTGCTGTGCGGCCGGCAACGAGGGCAACGACAACATCCACGCCCAGGTCGACGTCAACGACGGCTCCCGGCGCACGATCAGCTGCATCGTCGCCGTTCCACCCCCGGGCCAGGCCACTTTGGCCACCTTCAACGGCTGGTACGAGGGCCAGGACAGGATGGAGGTGGCGATGGTGTCGCCCTCGGGCACGTCCACGCCCTACCAGCCGGTGATCACCGAAGGGTCGCCGAGCCGCACCTATCCCCTGCCCGACGGCTCCGTCCGCATCGTCACCCCCGGCCCGGACCCGGCCAACGGCGACCACAGCTTCCTCGTCCTGGTGGCGTCGGCGCCCCCTCCCAACACGCCGCGGCCGCAGTCCTGGAAGCTGAAGATCAAGGGCACCGACGTCACCGACGGCCGGGTGGACGTGTGGACGGTGCGCAGCAGGACCGCCATATTCAGCGGAGGGGCGGTGAAGGATTCCGTGAAGGTGGGTGCTCCCGGCTGCGCCATGTCGGCGGTGACGGTCGCCTCCTACACGACCAGGAACTGGTGGGACGACCTGGTCGGGGGCGGCCCCCACGAAACGGGCGAGGAGCTGGACGACATCTCGAGCTTCTCCAGCGAGGGCCCCCGCCGTGACGGGGTGCGCAAGCCGGACGTGGCCGCCCCCGGTTCGGTGATCGTCTCCGCCATGTCGTCGCACGCCCAGGTGCCGCCGACGCTGATGAAGGACGCCTGGAGCATGGTCATGCAGGGCACGAGCATGGCCTGCCCGTTCGTGGCCGGCCTTATCGCCCTTCTGCTGGAGAAGGACCCCAAGCTCGACCCCGACGGGGTGAAAGCCCTGCTCACGGTCAACGCGTCGATTCCCGGGAAGGCAGAGGGCACCTGGGATCCCAAGTGGGGGTACGGTCTGATCAAGGCCGATGGACTATCGGAAGATTGACGCCGCGCTAGCGGCAGCGCTGGAGGACGAGGAGGGGCCGGCCACCGTCCGCCATCAGCCGGGCGGGGCCCCCAAGCTGCCCGTGTTCGTGCACGTCGACCCGGCCGCCGCGGTCCGGCGGCGCGCCGAGCTGGCCCGCCTCGGTGTGCGGGCGGCTTCGATGCTGGGCGGGATCGGCACCGCCTCGCTCTCGCCCGAGCAGGTCCGGGAGCTCTCGGAGCAGCCGTGGGTGCGCCAGATCCGGCTCTCCCAACCCCTCGATAGCTTGTAGCTCCCTATGGAGTTCGTCCTCGTACTTGTTGGCCTGCTCGTCGT
>DASUXN010000010.1:0-2807 GCA_036377875.1 Acidimicrobiales bacterium | reverse complement strand
TTGCCCTTGGCGCCGATCATGCGCTTCTTGAGCACGCCGTCCTTGAAGACGAGCAGCGTCGGGATGCTCATGATGTCGTAGCGGCGGGCGATGTCGGGGGCGTCGTCGACGTTCAGCTTGCGGATGAGGAGCTTGCCCTCGTTCTCGGACTGGATCTGCTCCAGCACGGGGGCGACCATCCGGCAAGGCCCACACCACTCCGCCCAGAAGTCGACGACGACCGGCACCTCGGCGGCGCCGATCTCCTCGTCGAACGTCGCAGTGGTGAGAGCGGTCAGCGTTCCCATCGTGTTCCTGTTCCTCCTCGCGCCGCCCCGTGCGGGCCGCATGTGCGTCTCTACTTCAACACCAGGGTGTGACTAGATCATCCACCGTGGTTCAGTCGTGCTCTGACTCCAGCCAGCGCTCGGCGTCGATGGCCGCCATGCAGCCCGAGCCGGCGGCGGTGATCGCCTGCCGGTAGACGTGGTCCTGCACGTCCCCGCAGGCGAACACACCCTCGACGCTCGTCTTGGCTCCGTCGTGGGTGAGGATGTAACCGTTCGGGTCGAGCTCGAGCTGGCCCGCGAACAGCGACGAGTTGGGGATGTGGCCGATGGCCACGAACAGCCCGGACACGCTCAGCACCGACTCCTCGCCCGTCTTCACGTTGCGGAGCTGGGCACCCTCGAGGTGCGAGTCGCCGATGAGGTCGGTGACGACCGTGTCCCACACGAACTCGATCTTGTCGTTCTTGAACGCCCGCTCCTGCATGATCTTCGAGGCCCGCAGGGAGTCGCGGCGGTGGATCACGCTCACCTTCTCGGCGAACTTGGTGAGGAACAGGGCCTCCTCCAGGGCCGAGTCGCCGCCGCCGACCACCGCGATGGGCTGTTCCTGGAAGAAGAACCCGTCACACGTGGCACACGTCGACAGTCCGTGGCCGAGCAGGCGCTTCTCCGCCTCCAGCCCCATCATGCGGGACTGGGCGCCGGTCGAGATGATGATGGCGTTGGCCTGGTACTCGGCTTCGCGGCTCCATACCGTGAACGGCCGGGAGGAAAGATCGACCTTGGTGGCCCGCTCGGTGACGATCTCGGTGCCGAAGCGGGCGGCCTGGGCCCGGAAGGCGGCCATGAGCTCCGGCCCCTGGATCCCGTCCACGAACCCGGGGTAGTTCTCCACCTCGGTCGTGAGCATCAGCTGTCCGCCGGGCTGGTCGGACGACGACGAGAGCTCGCCTTCCAGCAGCAGCGGCTGAAGGTTGGCGCGAGCGGTGTAGATCGCCGCGGTGAGGCCGGCCGGCCCCGACCCGATGATCACGATGTCCTTGACGGTCACTGAGCCTCCGAGGGCCGGCGGTCCTTCTTGGACCACACGAACAATCCAGCCGCCGTGAATATTGCCCCCACGATCAGGTAGGTGAGCCACACTTCCTGGGGGATCATCTCGTCGAGGAAGTGGACGGTGGCGGCGAGCCCGAGAACGGCGGCCATGAGACCCATGATCCCCGCCAGCAGCCCGAACACCACGATCCGGGCGATCGACACCAGCCGGTCGGTGGTCTGGGACCGGACCTTGTCGACCAGCTGCTCGAGCTTGTCGGCGGTCTCACTCGCCCAGTCGCCCTCGTTCCCCGCCATACCTCCCCTTCCGTGCGCTGTCATTACTTTCGGCCACCCAGGCGGCCTGACGTTCGGCCACGCAGCCGGTCCAACGTTCGGCCACGCAGGCGGCCGACGCCGGCCACGTAGGCGGCCCACGCCGAGCCTACCCTTGGCCCGTGCGCCAGACTCTTGCCCTCTTCGCCGCCGCCTTGGTGGCGGCCCTCGAGGCGGTAATCCTGGGCGAGTACCCCTTCGAGGGGCTGACGATCCTGGCGTCGGCGGTCGTCTTCGGACTTTTCGTGGCCGAGGCGGCCCGGGCCGTGGACAGAGCGCCGGGCACAGTCCTCGGCCTCGGCTGCGGCGTCCTCACCCTGGCCGCCATGGTGTGGGCGGCGTGGATCGCCACCGGCCACGACCTGTCGTTCCTGGGACCGGCAGGTTGGGCGGCCATCCCCCTCGCCGCCGCCACCGCGGGCCTGCGGGCCTCGGGCCTGGGGCGCCGCCGTCTCAGGGGACGGACGTCTCGGCCAGCAGCCGGCAGCCCGATTCCGCCAGCACCAGCACCGTCGCCGGAGGACCTTCCGCGCTAGCGGCGAAGCCCAGGACGATGGCGGGCGTGCCCGCGAACCGGGCGGTGGCGACGTAGACGAGCCCTCCGACCTGGGGACGAGCCGTCCGGGCCTGTTCCTCGCACGGCCGCGTGCCGATCTCGCGGGGGACAGGAGCGGGGACGGTGGTGGGGGCGGCGGTCGCCAGGCTGTCCTGCGCGGTGCCCGCTGGCGCCGCCGCCCCGCGGTTGGCCCTGGACGTGGCGTTGGCGACCGCCACGCGGGACCGCAGGGACTCGACGTTGGGCACGTCGCCGAGGTCGCCGGCCTCGGTGACCCGCGGTGCTCCGGCGGGCGGCGGGCCGGCCGCCATGGTCGGGGATTCGAACTCCGCCGCCGCGCCCGCGCCTCCGCCGCCGCTCAGCGCCGTGTCGGTGCCCTCGTCCGTTCCCCGTCCCAGCATTCCCGCCGCCCCCACCCCCACGGCCACCACGGCGGCGGCCGCCGCCCCACCCAGCCACCACTTACGCGGCTCCCGGGGGACGGGCAGGGGCACGACGGGAGCGGGCGCCGGCGCCGGGCCCGCTGCCGCAGGCGCGGCGGCCGCGGCCGGCTTGGCCACGTGCTCGCCTCCCGCCGCGTCCAATGCGGCCGCCATCATGCGCTCCCGTGC
>DASUXN010000009.1:0-6925 GCA_036377875.1 Acidimicrobiales bacterium | reverse complement strand
GCATGACCGGAGGAACGGGTAGTAGCTGAACCCGATGCACGCCGAGCACCCGGCACCCTGCACGAGCGGAGTGGGCTCGCTCCTGGGTTCATCGGCGTTGCTTTGGTTCAGGTGGACGTCGTCGTCACTGGGCAAGGTCGCTCCTTTCGCCGTATGCCGGCCCTGGCCTGCGGCCAGCAGCTCGACCGTACGAAGCCGCCTCTGCCCGGACAAGGCGAGATCAATGCCGCCGTTGGTGGCGCGATCGTCACCTGAGCGTGCAGCTTTTGACCGTCGGGTGCACCATGACCGCCCCGGCGTGTCAGGCGATGAGGCCCCAGCGGCTGGCCTGCGCAATCGCCTCCGACCGGTTGGTGACTCCCATTCGGCCGTAGAGAAGCTGAAGTCGCCGGTACATGGCCCTCTCCGAACAGCCAGCCTGGCGGGCCATGGCCGCCACGGTGGTTCCGCCTGCGAGAGTTGGCGGCATCACGTCACACGCTGGCGACGGCACCGCTCCGCAGGGCTTGGGCGTACGTCTCGGGGCAAGAGTTAGGGAGCAGGGCGACGACCGGGGCGTTCGCCGATGCGGCGTCAGCGAGGACGGACTTCGCGTCGAGCTCGTCGATGATGGTCAACAAGACCATGGCGCCCGGGACGCTCAGCAGCCATTCCCTGAGGTCGACCGGCTCGGCGGGCTTGAAACCCGCCTCGGCCAGGGCGACGGCCAGCCCCTTGCGGTAGGCGGGTGTCGGGTCGAGGAGGGCGACGAACCGTGGGGGACCGCTCGCGGATGGTTCGGATTGCGTCGCTGCGACCGGAGGGACCTCGACCTCGGCTTCGACGCTCTCGAGCCCGGCTCGAATTGATGCCATGTGACGCTACCTCCGCCATGTAACGCAATCGCGCAGAGAGTCTATAGCGACACTGGTAGTGGTTGGAAGGGCGGCTCCGTGGCCCCCCGCCCGAGCACGTCAGCTATCGATCGACCTCGCCCATCACGGGGTCGACGGTGGAGATGATGGCGACGCCGTCGGCCAGGAGGCCGCCCCGCATCATGTGGGGCAGGGCCTGGAGGTTGACGAATGAGGGGCCGCGCACGTGCAGGCGGTAGGGCTTGGCCGAGCCGTCGGAGACGATGTAGTGGCCCAGCTCGCCGCGGGGCGACTCCACCGCCGCGTACACCTCGCCCTCGGGCACCTTGTAGCCCTCGGTGAAGATCTTGAAGTGGTGGATGAGGGCCTCCATCGACTCGTCGATGCGGGCTCGGGGCGGAGGCGTGACCTTCTTGTCCTGCACCTTGTAGTCGCCGGGAGGCATCACGTCGAGGCACTGCTGGACGATCTTCACCGACTCACGGATCTCGTTGAGACGGATGGCGTAGCGGTCGAACGTGTCGCCGTAGGTGCCGGCGATCACGTCGAAGTCGACCTGGTCGTAGAAGAGGTAGGGCGTGTCCTTGCGCAGGTCCCACGGCACGCCCGTCGAGCGCAGGATGGGGCCGGTGAGACCGAGGGCCATGCACTCGGCGGCGGTGATCACTCCCACGCCCTGGGTGCGCTCCTGCCAGATGGGCTGGCCCGTGAGCAGGTTGTCGTACTCGTCCAGGCGACCGGGGATGACGTCGAGAATGTGCTTGACGTCCTCCCGCCAGCCGTCGGGCAGGTCGGCGGCCAGGCCTCCCGGGCGGATGTAGTTGTGGTTCATCCGCAGGCCCGAGCACTTCTCGAAGAAGGCGAGGATCATCTCCCGCTCGCGGAAGCCGTAGATCATCATCGACACCGCGCCCAGGTCCATGCCGTTGGTGGCGAGCCACAGGCAGTGCGACGACATGCGGTTGAGCTCGCACAGCATCATCCGGGCCCACGTGACCCGCTCGGGGACCTCGATCTCCAGCAGCTGCTCCACCGCCAGGGCGAAGGCGAGCTCGTTGAACAGCGGGGACGTGTAGTCCATGCGGGTGACGTTGGTGGGCCCCTGGAGGTAGGTCAGCTCCTCACCCTGCTTCTCCATGCCCGTATGGAGGTAGCCGATCACGGGCTTGACGGCGAGGACGGTCTCCCCGTCCAGCTCCAGCATGAGCCGCAGCACCCCGTGGGTGCTGGGGTGTTGGGGGCCCATGTTGATGATCATGTGGTCGTCGGCGGTGCGGTGCTCGTCGACCGACTCGGGAAGCTGGGGCATGCGCAGCACCGCCTCCGGCGCCCGCAGGGCCTCCACGCCGCAGGTTGCGCCGGCGGCGCCGTTGGTGGTGGCGTCGACGGCCGTCATCGCGGTTGGGGGGCGCCCTTGAACTGCACCGGGATGCGGCCCACCCCGTAGTCCTTGCGCAGTGGGTGGCCCTCCCAGTCGTCGGGCATGAGGAGGCGCTCCAGGTCGGGGTGGCCGGTGAAGACGATGCCGAACATGTCGTAGGTCTCCCGCTCCATGAGGTCGGTGCCGGGATGGAGTTGGTAGAGCGACGGGATCGTCGGGTCGGACTCGGGCACCTGCACCCGCACCCGCACCCGGCGGGGCGGGCTCATCGAGAGGAGGTTGACGACCACCTCGAACCGTTCGGGCTTGACTCCCGCAGGAAGCGTCCGCCCGCTGTGGACGAGGTAGTCGACGCCCGTCAGGTCGACGCACATCTGGTAGCCGTCGTCCCGCAGGGCGCTCACGACGCCGAGGTATGAGGCCCGGTCGACGTGGACGACGAGCTGGCCCCGCGACAACGAGGACGGGCAGCCGTGGATCGTGGGTGGTCCCTCGGACTCGGGGGGGACCTCCTCGGCGCTTCCGTCGGCCGCCGGCTGGTCGCTCACTTGGGTGTGGCCACCGCGACCGGGCGCTCGACGGAGAGGCCGGCGCCGGCGCCCGTCTCCTCACGGCGACGGGTGATCTCGCCGGTGCGGATCAGCTCGTGCAGGGTGAGGATCGAGTGCATCAGGGTCTCGGGGCCGGGCGGGCAACCGGGGCTGTAGACGTCGACCGGCACGATCTGGTCGACACCCTGGACGATGGCGTAGTTGTTGAACATCCCGCCCGAGGAGGCGCACACGCCCATGGAGATGACCCACTTGGGCTCCATCATCTGGTCGTAGACGTGGCGCAGCACGGGAGCCATCTTCTGGGACACCCGGCCGGCCACGATCATGAGGTCGGCCTGGCGGGGTGAGGCCCGGAACACCTCCATGCCGAACCGGCCGAGGTCGAAGTGGGCCGCTCCGGTGGCCATCATCTCGATGGCGCAGCAGGCGAGGCCGAAGGTGGCAGGCCACACGCTGTTGCGGCGGGCCCATTTGACCAGATCCTCGATCCTGCCGGTGAGGAAGTTGTGGTTGAGATCCTCGAGGCCCATCAGAGACCTACGCCGCCTCGCCGGGAGTGGCTGCCGGCCGGGAAGGCACCCGCTTGACGGTGGTACGGGCGGAACGGTCGCCCGAGGTGGCTCGTGCTTCGCCCACCGGCCGCATGCGGCGCACCGGCCCCCAGTCGAGGGCGCCGTTGCCCAGCAGGTAGACGAAGGAGACGAACACCGCCAACGAGAAGATCAGCATCTCCCACAGTCCGAACGCCCCGAGCGACCGGTAGATCACCGCCCACGGGTAGATGAAGATGATCTCGATGTCGAAGATGATGAAGATCATGGCCACCAGGTAGAACTGGACCGGGAAGCGTCCGGCCGAGGTGGTGGGCACGATCCCCGACTCGTAGGGCGCCGCCTTGGCCTGGGTCGGCTTGCGGGGCGCCATCAGCTTGGAGGCGATGAAGGACACCCCGGCGAACAGCGCCGCCAGCACCAGCATCGCGAGAAGCGGCAGGTACTGTGCCATCACGCTGCACTCTAGCGGTGTTGGTGCGGCGGGTACCCGGGTGCTGCGGCCCGAGTCCTACCGCCCGACCGGCTCCAAGGTCCGGCCCGAGCCCTGCTGGGACTCGGCCTCCTTGCGGGCCCACGCTTCCTTGTCCCGCACGTGGAGCTGGTAGCAGAACAGGCCGAAGGCGATGGAGCAGGCGATGGTGAAGACGGCGGGGTGGAGCCGCTTGGCGCCCAGGTCCCGCAGCAGGATGACCGACACGGGCTGGGCGCTGGCGTCTGGCACCGCCCGCGGCGGGCCGCCCGCCTCGTTGGGCTCCTGCACCGATTTCTGCACCTGCACGACCAGGTAGTTCGGCTTGTGGAAGACGTCGAGGGGGCGGAAGTCGAGCCCGAGCGGCCCGTACGTCTCGCCGCCCTTCTGGAAGGCGCCGATCAGCACGTAGTCGGCGGGGGTGCGGAACGGGCCGTCGCCGCCCGCGCCCGGGGCGAGGATCGAGTCGGACGTGGGGGTGGCGTCGGCCAGCTCGGGGTCGTTGAGCTCGAGCTTCTTCCACTCCTCCGGAAAGCCTTGCATCAGCCGGTTGCGGGACTGGGCCAGGTCACCGGTGACGATGCCCTGGCTCTTCCACGACGGGTCGGGCCCGACGGGACCGCGGCCATAGGCCCACCAGATGATCCCCATGGTGGCCAGCCAGCCGAACAGTCCCGCCCCGGCCAGCAGGAACCCGAGGCGGGCGCCGACGTCGGTGGCCAGGATCATGTAGCAGGACCCGCACAGGATGAGCACGGCCAGGACGACGTAGAGCGCCCCCTTGATCTGCGGCTCCCACGTGAGGGCGGCGATCACGTCGGTCACGGGAGACTCCGTTCGTAGTCGACGATGGCCTGGATCTGCTCAGGGGTCAGCTCGTTGCCGAAGAACGGCATCCGGCCCGAGCTGATGCCCCGCGTGCCGTAGGACTCGCCGAACTCGGCCGTCTCGGCGACCCACTCGACGTGGAGGTCGGGCGTGGGGAACTGGCGCAGGGTGGCGCCGGCCGTCAGCGCCGGGCCGAGCGCCCCGCCCCCCGCCAGGCCCGGCTCCCCGTAGGAGAACCCCTGGGTGTGGCAGCGGGCGCAGAACCCCTCGAACAGCTTCTGGCCGTCGGTGCCGTAGCGCTGCAGGTGGTCGGCCTTGACCTTGGCCGGATCGAGGGCGATATGGGTGAGGTAGGCGATGAGGTCGTTGATCTGCTGGTCGTTCATGGGCCCGCCGCCGTCGAGGCCCCAGGCCGGCATCGGCGTATTGGGACGGCCGTACACGAGGATCGTCTTCACCTCGTCGGGCCGGAAGCGGAGCATGACCGTGTTGAGCGGCGGGGCGGCCCACTGGACCTGCTTGGTGGGGCCGTCGGGGTTGGCCGGGTCGGTCAGGGTGTACGAGGCGACGCCGCCCACGCCCTCCTTGCCGTGACAGGCCTCGCACCCGAAGTGCGGCTCACGAGGGGTGGGGGGGTCGCCCGGCGAGGTCTGGAACAGCTCCTCGCCGCGCTGGACCGCCTTGTTGTCGAAGTAGGCCGTGCCGCGGTCGAATCCGGCGCCCTGCTGGCGGAACGGCTCCCGCATCCAGTAGGCGGGCAGGCCGACGGCCAGGATGGCGAGGCAGGCGAAGGCCCACCACAGGTAGCGGGTGAGGCGCGGCCCCTCGAGCACCTCATCCGAGTAGTACTGCTTGCGGTTGGGGGCGATCTCCACCTCGGACCCGGGCACGTACGTGCGACGGGCGGTGCTGATGAGGTAGATGACCCAGCCGAGCAGCAGCAGCAGGACGACGATGGCCGCCACCCTGCGCTGCGAGATCGCAGCGAGAAACTCCATCAGTGGCCGCCGGCCACTGCGCCGATGCAGTGCGGGCCTTCGGACTCCTGTCCGGTGGTGTTCACGCCGATCGGGGGGCCGTCGATGATCAGGCCGGTGTCGACGACCACGTTGCCGCCTTCCACGGTGACCTTGAAGCGGTCGAGCCCGCGGGGAGCGGGACCGCCCTTCTTCTCACCGACCCGGTTGTACTGCGAACCGTGGCAGGGGCACTCGAACCACTGCGAGGTCTTGCACCACGGCACCCGGCAGCCGAGGTGGACGCACTTCTGGTAGAGGGCGACGAACCCCTGCTCGTAGCCTTCGAGGACGGCGGCGTAGGCGTCGACGTCCTTGGCGCCGGCCACGGCCTCCTTGGGATACGGGTTGACGTAGAACCGGCCGGCGGCGTTGTAGTACGGCTCCTTGGTCTGGGCGATCTGGCCGAGCACCTCCTCGACCGAACCGGCCCGGATCTTGGCCCCGAACCCGCCCGAGAGGGTGGGCCACAGCATGGCCAGCGAGGCGCCGCCGAAGCCGCTGATGCCCAGCAGCATGCCCGTGACGATCCCCCGGTTGAGCACCTGGCGGCGGGTGACGCCCAGCGTCTCCTCGTCGGGGACGGTCGGCACGGCGGGCGGAGGCGCGGCAGCAGTGGGCGGGGGCGTGGCGCGCCGCTCGAGGGCCACCGCCCGCTCCAGCTCCCGGCCGGTGCGGGGTGAGGCGCCCTGGTCGGCGGGCACGAGGGCCGTTTCCATCGGGCGCTCCTCCTCGACGGGCGCGTACTCGAGCGCCCGCTCGGTGTCACGCCGGCGGGTGGTGGCGAACAGGAACAGGAAGGCGAGGGCCAGAAGGCCCACGATTGCCAGCAGGAGGATGGTCCCGGAGTCCATGTTTCCGTTTCCTAGAGGTCGAAGAACACACCGTCCCGCCAGGGGAAGGTGAAGTTGAAGCCGGGGCCCCGGAAGAAGCACCCGATGATGACCAGTACGGCCCAGAACATGATGTGGACGGTCATCAGGGCGATGGCGAACTTCCTGTCCTCGGGCTTGTTGCTGGGGTTGCGGTCGATGTAGGGGGCCAGCATCAGGCCGAAGATGCCGATGCCGGGGATGGTCACGCCGGCGACCATCGGGTGGAACATCGTCAGCAGCTCCTGCAGCCCGAGGAAGTACCAGGGCGCCTTCGACGGGTTCGGCGTGAGGTTGAAGTTGGCCGCCGCCAGCAGCGGCGCGTTCACGAACGCCGAGAACACCAGCAGGAAGGCGGTGATGGCCAGGGCGGAGACGAACTCCACGACGAGCAGGT
>DASUXN010000008.1:0-7549 GCA_036377875.1 Acidimicrobiales bacterium | reverse complement strand
GAGCGGATCTACATGTTCCCCAACCCGTGGAAGGCGTCCTACTGGGGCACGTTCAAGCAGGAGGGGAAGCCCCTGCCCTTCGCCGACGACGTCGACTGGGTTCTCCTCCCGGTGTCCCTCGATCCCGAGCCCCGCGCCGTCTACGACTCCATCCGCAGCCAGTTCGAGACGGTCCACGAGAACGATGGGGTGAGGCTCCTGCGCCGCCTACCCGAGGGCTGAGGCGCACACCGGGGCACCGGGCTTTCCGCCACAATGGCGGCGTGGTCGACACCGCCAAGCGGCCGACGACGGTCGTGCGGCAGGGCGACGACGTCGACGTCACGCGCCTCGTGGCGTGGGGGCGCCGCCAGGACCCGGTCCGCTGGATCCTCGCCGGCATGGTCGTCGTGTGGTTTCTCGTGTTCTTCTACCTGTGCAAGCTGCGCCACGACCGGTTCGGGACGTTCGCCTTCGACCTCGGCACGTACGACCAGGGCGTTTGGCAGCTGGCGCACGGGCGGCAGTTCGTCACCGTGCGGGGGCTGAACATCCTCGGCCACCACATGAACCTGGTGCTGCTGCTGATCGCGCCCTTCTACCGGCTCGGCGCAGGGCCCGAGTTCCTGGCCTTCGTCCAGGTGGCCGCCCAGGCCTCGGGCGCGGTGGCCGTCTTCCTCCTGGCCCGGGACCGGCTGGCCGACCGCTGGCTCGCCCTCGTGCTGGCGGCGGTGCTTCTCCTGAACCCGACCTACCAGTTCCTGGCGTGGGAGTTCTTCCATCCCGACGCGGTCGCCATCGCTCCGCTTCTGTTCGCGTACTGGGCGGCCCGGGCCCGCCGATGGGGCTGGTTCGCGGTCGCGGCCGTGCTCGCCGTCGCCTGCAAGGAGGACGCCGCTCTGGCCGTCGCCGGCATCGGCGTGCTCGTCGCTTTCCGGGACAACCGCCGCATCGGCGCCCTGGCGGCCGGGCTGGCGGCGGCGTGGTTCATGCTCTCCACCCGGATATTCCAGCCCGCCCTGATCCCGGGCAACGCCCCGTTCTACGACACCTTCTTCGGCGACCTGGGCAACAGCTTCGGCGAGGTGGTCAAGAACTCGGTCGTGCGACCGGGGACGACGTTCGACCTGGCCACCCGGCCCGACCGCCTGAGCTACTACCGCCTGATGCTGGCGCCCCTGGCCTTCCTGCCCCTGGCGTCGTTGTCGACGTTCCTCATCGCCGCGCCCATGCTGGCCGTGAACGTGCTGACCACGTTCCCCTACGCCCGCGACTACGAGTACCACTACAGCGCCCTGGTCGTGGCCGGGGGCATCCTGGCCACCGTCGAGGGCATCGCCCGACTCGGTCGCTCCCCCAGCGCCCGCCGCTTCCTGGTGGGGGTCGTGGCCGCCTGCGCCCTGGCCAGCACGGTGGCATGGGGCCCGTCGCCTCTCGGGGTCAAGTACAAGCAGGGCTACTGGCCGCTCGCCCAGAGCCCGCGAACCGCGGTGCAGCAGGCCGCCGTGGACCTCGTCCCGCCCGGCGAGGCCGTGTCCGCCGTCTATCTGCTGCTGCCGCATCTGTCCCACCGCGAGCGGATCTACAACTTCCCCGAGCCCTTCCGCCGGGTCGACTGGGGCGTCCAGGGTGAGAACCTCCACGACCCGGCCGTCGTCGAGTGGCTGGTCCTCGACCGCCAGCTGCTCAACGACCGGGACTCGAGGCTGGTCGACCGCCTCCTCCAGTCGCAGTTCACCGTCCGCTACGACACCGACGGGATAGTGGTGGCGGAGCGGACGGCGCCCGGCCCCGCCGTCTCCACCGACTAGACCGGCGGTCCGTCGAGCAGGCGGGGCTCCATGGCCATCAGGGCGGCCTCGATCCGGGATCGGAGCTGGAGCTTCACCAGGATGTTGGCGACGTGGTTGCGCACGGCTGGAGGCGTCATGCCCAGCTCGTCGGCGATGTCCTCGTTGGACATGCCCCTGGCCACCCGCTTGAGCACCTCCAGCTCCCGGGGCGAGAGGCTCGGGTTGGGCGGGGCCTCGACTTCGGAGGCCCGCCGGGCCAGGGTGCCGAACTCGGAGATGAGCTTGGCCGCCATCGACGGGGTGATGAGGCTCTGCCCCTGGACCACGGCCCGCACCGCGTCGGCCACCTCCTCGATGGAGACCTCCTTGAGCAGGTAGCCGTTGGCCCCGGCCTTGACCGCGTCGAACAGGTCGTCCTCGTCGTCGCTGACCGTCAGCATGATGATCCGGGTGGAGGGGAACGCCTCGCGGATCGTGCGGGTGGCCTCGATCCCGTTCTGGACGGGCATGCGAACGTCCATGAGCACGACGTCGGGCGCCAACTCCTCCACCTTGGCCACCGCCTCCGCCCCCGTGCCGGCCTGAGCGACGACCTCGATGCCGTCCTCCGCCTCCAGGACCATCTTCAGCCCGCGCCGGAACCGTTCGTGATCGTCCGCGATCAGCACCCGAATCGGCTCCGGCACGGCTGGTGCGTCCCTTCTAGGTGGCGTCTATGAGCCCGACGTCGCCGTCGTTGCGCCGGTAGACGACTGCGGGGATACCCGACTCGGCGTTGCTGAAGAAGTAGAAGGTGTGACCGAGCATCTCCATCTGGAGAGCCGCCTCCTCGGGTGTCATGGGCTTGAGGTCGAAGCGCTTGACCTTGACGATCCTGCCCGATCCCCTTCGTTCCTCGCCATCGTCGTCGTCTTCGTCGGGAATGGGAGCCGAGCCGTTCAACTCTACCGGGCGGGCCCGCTTGCGACTCTGGCGGGTCTTGAGCTTCTCGACCTGGTGGGCGAGCTTGTCGACGACCCGGTCGACGGCGGTGTACGGGTCGGCGGACGCAGCCTTGGCCCGGATGATGTGGCCATGGCCGCGCAGGGTGACCTCGCAGACCTCCTTCTCGGAGATCCGGGGGTTGCGCTCTTCCAGGAAGTGGACCTCGGCGTAGTCCCAGCCGTCGAGATGACGGGCCAGGCGGGTCACCTTCTCCTGTGCGGTGACTCGGAGCTTCTCCGGGACCTCCATGTGCCGCCCCTGGATGGTGAACTCCATGCGACCTCCTCGAGCGCTTCGTCGGAAATTGCCGGCGGCATGCCGGCGGAACGGTCGTGTGCGGCTGACCTGGTCTTTGCCCCCACACTCGCCTGCCGGGAAGCTGGCGCCCACAGCGGTGGCGGCCCCGCAGGGCCCAGCACCGCCGGATGTGGACGTTTACCTTCCTCTCCTCTCGGGACCCGCGGATCGGGCCCGGTCGGGCAGGGCTTACGTCTAAGCCGCACCATGATCAGCAACCACAGGTTGCCTTACGTGGGTCGTTTCGCCTGCGGCTGGCGTCGACTTTCAACCACAGACCCGCACACGAGCCATGGACGAGTGTATGCCTCGGGGGAACGTTCGGGCGGCGGCCACCACCTGCACTTCCTCGGCCCCTGCGGCCCGGAGCGTCCGGGCTGCCGACGTAACCGTGGCGCCGGTCGTGACCACGTCGTCGACGAGCAGGATCTGCCTCGGCGTACGCCTGCTGTGGGCCACGAACGGCGGGCCACGCCGCCGCTCGGCCAGCGCCCTTCCGGTCTGGGCCGGGCCGGGCAGGCGCCGCAGAAGCCGCCGGCACGGCTTGCCCAGCCGGGCCGCCACGGCCCGGGCCAGCAGCTCGGACTGGTCGAACCCCCGCTGGGCCCGACGGTCGTTGGTAGTCGGTACCCAGGTGACCACGCCGATCGAGTCGCGGTCGACCATGGCCGCCATCCCGTCGGCCAGGAAGGCCAGGCCCGAGCGGGCGTTGCGGTACTTCAGCCGGGCCACGACCTCCCGGCCCACGCCCGAGTAGTCGAGGAACGCGGCGCAGCGGTCGACCAGGGGCGGCGGGGGCAGGCTGCGGGCCGGCCGCAGCTCGCGCCGGCATCGCTCGCAGGGCGCCTCCCCCGGCCTGCCGCACGCCGGACATGTCCTCGGCAGCAGCATCACGCCGCCCTCAGCCCGCCCGCCACGGCAGCGACCGTCTGCGCCCCTCGCTCGGTCACGTCGGCCCACGTGAAGCGCAGCACCGTCCAGCCCGCCAGCACCAGCGCGTTCTGGCGGCGCCTGTCCTCGTCGAAGCCGTGATGCGCGCGCCCGTCGAGCTCCATCGCCAGCCGCCGATGCGGGTAGGCGAAGTCGAGGAAGTACCGCCGCCCGTCGACCCGCACCTCGAACTGCCGCGCCGGTTCCTCCAGCCCCGCCGCCCGCAGCAGCTGCAGGAACATGACCTCCAACTCGCTCCCCGTGGGCCGACCCGTCGAGCTCACCGCCACCGCCCGCCGGAACCGGCCGGCCCCCCACCGTCGACCACCCGCCGCCTCGACGTACGCCTCCAGCCGTTCGTGAGTGGTCAGCCCCGACCGCAGGGCCGCCTCCAGCGCCCGCTCGAGCTGCAGTTCGTCGACCACGGCGGCGAGGTCGAGCAGCGTGCGCTCGATCCTCGTGGTCGGTATTCCGTCGATTACGCCGCGATCGCCCGCCGGCAATTCGAGCTGGTGGACGAGCCCTCGAAGCCGGTGCTGCGCCAGCAGCGGGACGGTCACCTCGATGGGCGTCCCGGAGCGGATGCCACAGAGGACAGCAGCCGAGCGATGTGACGCGACCGTCCCGACCGGGCCGGCCAGGACGCACGCCATCAACCGCCGGTGCCAGGTGGCCGGTTGGCCACCCAGCACGTAGACGCCGCCATGCTCGGACCGTTCCCAGAGGCCGGACCGGAGCCGACGTTCACATCCGCTCGGCGATGCGCCTGCGGCGCGGGCTTGCGAGCGGGTGAAGACGCCGTGCTGCCTCTGAGCCAGCTGGGAGATCCTGCTGTCGAGCACTTTCATAC
Source organism: Acidimicrobiales bacterium (assembly GCA_036377875.1). Lineage (GTDB taxonomy): Bacteria > Actinomycetota > Acidimicrobiia > Acidimicrobiales > AC-14 > JBFMCT01. The sequence continues at coordinate 2,716 of DASUXN010000008.1, read as the reverse complement.
CCTCTCAATGTACGGAGAGGGTGTGACACCCGACGTTTTAGGCAGATTGCCGTCGGAAAGCGACGCTATTTGCCTAAAACCCGCAGGGGGGGTTAGGTGCCGACCGTCCAGGAGCGGAGGTATTCGGCCTGGGCGGGGGTGAGGACGTCGATCTGGATGCCCATGGTCTCGAGCTTGACCTTGGCGATCTCGGCGTCGATGTCGGCGGGGACGTTGTAGACGCGGGGCTCGAGGGCGCCCTTCTGGGCGAGCACCCACTCGGCGCAGAGGGCCTGGTTGGCGAAGGACATGTCCATGACGGCCGCGGGGTGGCCCTCGGCCGCGCCCAGGTTCACCAACCGGCCTTCGGCCACGACCAGGATCCGCCGGGAACCGACCAGAAACTCCTCGACGAAGGGCCGCACCTCACGCCGCTTGCCCTCGCACATGTCGGCCAGCTTGGCCAGGTCGATCTCGATGTCGAAGTGGCCGGAGTTGGCGAGGATGGCGCCGTCCTTCATCACGCCGAAGTGCTCGCCGGTAAGAACGTCGCGGTCGCCGGTGACGGTGATGAAGATGTCGCCCTCGCGGGCTGCCTCGATCATGGGCTTCACCTGGAACCCGTCCATGACCGCCTCCAGCGCCCGCAGCGGGTCGACCTCGGTGACGATCACGTGGGCGCCCATGCCCTTGGCCCGACTCGAAACGCCCTTGCCGCAGTACCCGTAGCCGGCGACGACGATCGTCTTGCCCGCCAGAAGCACGTTGGTGGCCCGGATGATCCCGTCCAGGGTGGACTGGCCCGTGCCGTAGCGGTTGTCGAACATGTGCTTGGTGTCGGCGTCGTTGACGGCGACGATCGGGAAGCGCAGCGCGCCGTCCTTCTCCATGGCCCGAAGGCGGATGACGCCCGTGGTCGTCTCCTCGGTACCCGCCAGCACCTCGGGGACCTGGTCGGGCCGCTGCTGGTGCAGTCGGGAGACGAGGTCGCAGCCGTCGTCCATGGTCATCTGCGGGTGGGCGTCCAACACCGCGTCGATGTGGCGGAAGTAGGTCTCGGTGTCCTCGCCCTTGATGGCGTAGACCTCCATGTCCTCGTCCAGGGCCAGCGAGGCGGCCACGTCGTCCTGGGTGGACAGGGGGTTGGAGGCGCAGGCCACGACCTTCGCCCCGCCCGCAGCCAGCGTGCGCAGCAGGTTGGCCGTCTCGGTGGTGATGTGGAGGCACGCGGCGACGGTGACCCCGTCCAGCGGGCGCTCCTTGGCGAAGCGCTCCCGGATGGACGCCAGCACCGGCATGTGGGTGTCGGCCCACGCAATGCGCTGGCGCCCCAGCTCGGCCAATTGTGCGTCGGCGATGTCGTAGCGATCGGTCATGACGGTTCTCCCTCCAGCTGAGCGCCCCTGAGCGCCGCCTTGATGTCGTCCAGGACCGGGACCGGTCCGGGGTCGATGCCCTCCTGGAATGCGAGATGCAAAGAAACGAAGTCACCCACGAGAATCATGTCGAGGAGCTGGGCCAGCTCCCCCTCACCCTCGGCCTGGATCTCGTGGATCCCGGCCACCACCTCGTCCATCAGGTCGTTCACGACGCGGAATCGCTCCATGACCTGCGGGTGCTCGAAGTCGTGGCGGAGGTTGACCAGCGTGAACGCCTGGCGGGTGAGGTCTCCGTGCTGCCCCCAGCCCACCACCTCGTTGTGGCACACCTCGGGGTGGCTGTTGTAGAAGGCGGGGACCTTGGCATTCTCGTTCATCTGCGTCTTCCAGCGGTGGGCGGCCACGCTGCCCAGCCCGCCTCCGCCGTAGATCAGGGGGATCGTGCGCCCGATGCGCCGGGCCAGGTCCTCGGCGTGGTTGCCCGGACGGGTCAGGCGGTCGCGGCGGGTCGTCACCTGGTCGATGGCCAGGTCGATCCAGTGCGACGCGCCGTGGAACAGTCCGATCTCCTCGAGGACGACCAGGGCGGGAATGGCCAGGGCGCCGAGCCCGGCCCGGGGCTGGGGGATGTCCTCGGGGATGTCGACGATGGGTGCGTCCCACGACGAGGCCCGCCGGGCCAGTTCGCCGCCGCGGGTGATGGCGACCACCCGGGCGCCCTGCATGGCCGCCTCGGTCACGCCCTCGACCGTCTCCTCGGTGTCGCCCGAGAACGAGATGGCGAAGACCAGCGACCCCTCGCCGACGAAGGCGGGCACCGAGTAGCTGCGGAAGACGAGCACGGGCACCGGCAGGTACGGCCCCGCAGCCGCCTGGAGGACCTCACCGGCGATGGCCGAGCCGCCCATGCCCAGCACGACGACCTGCTCGATCTCCTCCTTCTCGGGCAGGTTGTCGAGGCCGCGGGACCGCTCGACCGCCCCCGCCATCTGTTCGGGGAGGTTGGCGGCGGCGTCGAGCATGCCCAGGGTGTCCAGGGCGGACCCGGTGTCCATCGTCGTCACTGCTGGAAGGTCGGCTTCATGCCCTCGGCCTCGACCCTCCCGAGAAGCCGGGAGTGCTCCTCGTCGGGAACCGTCTCGGCCTCCTCGATGAGCATGATGGGGATGTCGTCCTTGATGGCGTAGCGGCGCTTCAGCCGGGGGTTGTACAGGGCGTTCTCGTCCTCGAAGTAGTAGAGGGGTCCCTTGTCCTCGGGACAGGCCAGGATCTCAAGCAGCAGCGGGTCGAGCGCCATTCAGCTTCCCTTCACCAGCGCGAGCACCTCGTCGAGGTGCTGGCGGCACGATTCGTCGTCG
>DASUXN010000007.1:0-5060 GCA_036377875.1 Acidimicrobiales bacterium | reverse complement strand
ACGTCGCCGTGCCCCGCGCTCTGCGCACCGTCGTCGGCATCGGCGGGGCCCTCCAGCTGGCGGTGGCGGCCGTCATGCTGGGGTGGCCGGAGCAGGTCATCGACGTGTGGCCGTTCGAGATCGAGGTCACCGAAGTGAGGGCCGTCAGCGCCTTCGTCGCCTTCCCGGCGGTGACGTGGTTCTGGTTCCTGTTCGAGAAGCGGTGGAGCTGCTTCCGCATCACCCAGCAGACGGCGATCCTCGGCGTAGTCCTGATTGCACTGGGCGCACCCCGCGCTTCGGCCGACTTCCGCAGCGACGGCTGGTTCGCCGGCTACTGCATCGCCCTGCTCGTCTCCCTCGCCCTCAACGTGGCCCTGTACGTCGCCATGGAGAGACGTTCCCGCCGGGCGGCCTCGGCCACCGCGTCCACGTTCAGCGGCGGCCACGACGAGCCGGCCCCTATCCTGACCACCGTGTAGCGAGCGCCCCGCCACTACCCCGGGGCGCTGGGGGAGAACGGAGGGGTTCTTCATGGAGTATCCGGCCGACCTGGAGCTCGACGCGCCGCTGGAGGTCGCCCGCTGGCGCCCTCTCGTGCACTGGCTCCTCGGCATCCCCCACCTGATGATCGCCGGCGTCCTCGGAAACGTGGCCGGAGTCATCTCGTTGGTCAGCTGGTTCGTCATCGTCTTCACCGGCCGCCTCCCCGAAGGCCTGGCCAACTTCCAGTGCATGGTGATGCGCTACTCGGCCCGGACCTATAGCTACGTGCTGTGGCTGCGCGAGCCGTACCCGGTGTTCGACTTCACCATGACCCCCGAGGATCCGGGCGGCGACCCGGTCGTCGTCGTGATCCGACCGCAGCTGGAGAATCGCAACCGCCTGACCGTCGGGCTGCGGTTCCTCTGGATCATCCCCATCGCCTTGTTCACCGCCCTCGTCGGCCTGGCCGCCTTCTTCGTGGCCATAGCGGCCTTCTTCGCCGTGCTGTTCACCGGCCGGTGGCCGGAAGGAATGCGCCGGTTCATCGTGAACACGGGCCGGCTGGGGACCCGCCTCTCCGCCTACAGCTACCTGCTGGTCGACGACTACCCGCCATTCGCCCTCACCTAGCGGAGAAAGGGACTTTCGGCCCTGCTCGCCGGACGGGAGCGCGCCGATAGTCGGTCCCATGGCAGCACTGGTGATCCTCGCAGTGGTGGTCCTCGTCCTCGCCGTTCGCGCCCGCAGGCCGGCCCTCGCCGAGCCGCTCCCGATGCTTCCCGAGGACTACACCGGACCGATGGTGGTCAAGGCGCCCCGGGCGGGCCGCCTCGCGGCATCCGCTCCCCCTCCCGCCGACCGCACCAACGTCGCCGCCTGACTGCGGCCAGCCCGTCCGTCCCCAGGTGTGAAAGATTGAGGCGGTGGCCCCGAACGTCGGCGACGTCGCTCCCGAGGTCGCGCTTCCCGCTCACGATGGCGCCGTATGGCGGCTCTCCGACCACCGGGGCCGGCCCGTCGTCCTGATCTTTCACCGCCATCTCGCCTGACTGCCCTGCCAGCAGCACGCCGTCGCCGTGGGCGATCGGCTCGACGACCTGGGAGATGCGGAGGTGGCGCTCGTCACCTTCACCCGCGCCCGCAACCTGCGGGGGTACCGGAGCCGCCTGGGCCTGCCCTATCCCGTCCTCGCCGACGAGACCCGGGCCGCTTACCGTGCGTACGGCCTGGGCCGCGGGCCGTGGTGGAAGGTCTGGGGCCCGGCCACGCTCAAGGCGTACGCCCGGCTCGTCCGCAAGGGCGCCCGAGTCGAGCGCCCCACCGAGGACACCAGCCAGCTCGGCGGCGACTTCGTGATCGACCGCCAGGGCCGGCTCACCTACGCGTTCCGGTCTACGGGCCCGGCCGACCGCCCCTCGGTCGACGACCTCGTCGCCGCCGTCGCTGGCCGCTGAGGCTCCGGGCCAGAATGACCGGGTGCCGGAGTTGCGGATCGTCACCGAGATCGCCGCTCCGCCCCTTGTCTGCTTCGACCTCGCCCGCAGCATCGACCTCCACCTCGAGTCGATGGCCGCGTCTCGTGAGCGGGCGGTGGGCGGTATCACCTCGGGCCTCATCGAGGCCGGCCAGGAGGTCACCTGGGAGGCACGCCACTTCGGCGTGATGTGGCGGGTGACGTCCCGCATCACCGAGTTCGATCCGCCCCGGGGGTTCGTCGACGAGATGGATGAGGGCCGCCCGTTCTCCCGGTTCCGCCACGAGCATCTCTTCGAGAGCCACGATAAGGGCACCCGCATGACGGACTTGGTGACTTTCAAGACCCGATGGGGCCCCCTGGTCGACGCCGTGGTGTACGTCTACCTCCGTCGCCTCATGACCACCCGCAACGCCGCCATCCGCAGCCGGGCCGAGTCGACCTGAAGGCGCGCCAGCGGGCGTTTCTCAATGCCGAGGGCCCGATTGCCGATACATCACCGGTGGGGCTGCTGACCTGGCTGGAGATGGCGGAGCTGTTTGCTTTCGCGACCCTGGCCGTGGTCGCCTACTGCCAGTGGCGGCGGCGGGGTGGACGGCCTGCCTTCTGGTTGGCGATGACGTTCGGCATCCTCGGAACGGTCGTCCCACTCAGCACCCTGCCCATCACCGACGCCGACGGTCAGGCGGCCACTTACGTCGCCCGGGTCATGGCCGCCCTCCTCGCCCTGTTCCCGTACACGTTGTCGCTCTTCGCCCGGTCGCTGTCCCGCCCCGCGCCCCGGATAGACCGGGTGGCGGGCGGCGGGACGGCCGCCCTCGTCGCCGCCGCCTTCCTCGTCCCCTCCGTCGACGCCCCCGACGGGCGGGTGGCGTGGTGGTACTCGCTCTACGCCCTTCTGTTCTTCGTCCAGTGGACGTTCCTCTCGGTCCACTCGGTCATCCGGCTCTGGCGCTCCGGTCGCAACCAGCCCGCCGTCGCCCGCCGACGGATCCACACGCTGAGCGCCGCCGCCATCCTGCTCAACCTCGCCCTGCTGCTGGTCGTGGCCGAGGAGGGGGCGTACGCCGAGCAGGTCTCGATGTTGACCCATACCGCCGGCGTGCTCAGCTCCGTGCTGTTCCTGCTGTGCATCGTGCCGCCCCGGTCGCTCAAGAACTTCTGGCGCCGCCGGGAGGTCCTGGCCTTCCGCCAGGCCGAGGCCGCCCTCATGGCCGCCGACACCACCGATCAGGTCACGACCATCCTGCTGCCGCACGCCACCGCCCTGGTGGGGGCGGCGGCCGCCGTCCTCGTCGATCCCGACGGTTCCGTGCGGGCCTTCCACGGAGTCGACGCCGATCTGGCCGCCGAGACCGCATCACGGCTTCGTGTGCCCGCCCCGTCCGACGCCCAGCCCGAAGTGGCCGACGGGTTGGTCGGAGTCTCCGTCCGTGGCGGCTGGTTGATCGTCACGACGACGGCAGTCACTCCCGTGTTCGGTTCCGAGGAGATCGGCCTTCTCTCGACGCTCGGCCACCTTGCCGGGCTCGCCCTCGACCGGGCCGAGTCGTTCGACCGGGAACGGCAGGGCCGGCAGGCGCTCGCCGATCGCGAGTTCCAGCTCGCGGAAGCCCAGCGCACGGCCCAGATCGGCAGCTACTCGTGGGACGTCGGCACTTCCGAGACGATGTGGTCGGACGAGATGTTCCGGCTCCTGGGCTTCGAGCCGGGACAGCCGGTCGACAAGATCGTCGCTTTCGCCTCCCGTATCCATACCGAGGACCGCGAACGGGTCCTCGAGGCATGGCGCCGGGCGGAGCACAACCCGCTTCCCAGCTCGATGGAGTTCCGCATCGAAGTGCCCGAACAGGGAACGCGCTGGATCCAGGCCCGGGCCAGGCCCGTCGTCGACGGTGACGGAGAGATCGTCCGGCTGGTCGGGACCATCCAGGACCTCACCGACCGCAAGGCGGCGGAGCAGGCCATCGCCTTCCAGGCCACCCACGACGCCCTTACCCGGCTCCCGAACCGGTTGCTGTTCACCGACCGCCTCACCCACGCTGTGGCCCTTCGGGAACGCCACCCGGCCGGCCTGGCCGTGCTGTTCCTCGACATCGACCGGTTCAAGTGGCTCAACGACAGCCTCGGGCACACGGCCGGCGACCAAGTGCTGACCGCGGTAGCGGCCCGGCTCCGTAGTGCCCTGCGCCCCGGCGACACGCTCGCTCGCTTCGGCGGCGACGAGTTCGTCGTGTTGTGCGAGAGCATCGCGTCGGAGATGGAAGCGGAGGCGGTGGCGGTGCGCCTGCGGGAAGCGCTCTCGGCGCCGATCCCGGTCGCCGCCGAGGAGACCACGCTGACCATCAGCGTCGGCATCGCCTATGCCCCGCCCGGGGCGCTCGACGTCACCGCCGAGTCGCTCGTGCGCGACGCCGACGCGGCCATGTACTACGCCAAGGAGCACGGGCGGGACCGCCACGCCTTGTTCGACATGCGCACTCGCCAGCTCGCCCTGGCCCGCCACGAGACGGCGAACGCCCTCCGCCGTGGCACCGAGCGCGGTGAGCTGGTCGTTTACTACCAACCCCAGGTGGACATCACCAGCGGGCGAGTGGTCGGCGTCGAGGCGCTCGTGCGCTGGAACCACCCCGAGCGGGGGCTACTGGCTCCCAAGGAGTTCATCGCCCTCGCCGAGGAGACCGGCATCATCGTGGCCCTCGGCACCAAGGTGCTGTCCGATGCGTGCCGCGAGATGATGGCGTGGCAGGACCAGCCGGGTGTCCCGGGCGGGTTGACCCTGTCCGTCAACCTGGCGGCCCGCCAGCTGCTCGCTCCCGACCTGCGGGCCGTGGTCGCCGAGGAGCTCGCCACGTCCGGTCTCGATCCTGCGCTGCTCTGTCTGGAGATCACCGAGAGCGTGCTCCTCGACGACGGCGAGGCGAGCGGGCGGGCCCTGCTCGACCTGAAGGACCTGGGCGTGCGCATCGCCGTGGACGACTTCGGTACGGGTTTCTCCGGCCTCACCTACCTCAAGCGCTTCCCGGTGGACGTGCTGAAGATCGACCGCTCGTTCGTCGTCGGCCTGGGGATGCACCGCGAAGACCGGGCCATCGTGGCGAGCGTCGTCGACCTCGCCCAT
>DASUXN010000006.1:0-5389 GCA_036377875.1 Acidimicrobiales bacterium | reverse complement strand
GTCGTCCTGCTGGTCCTGGCGCTCATGCCGGTGGCGGCGACGGCGACGGAGTCCGGCGGCGAGCACGCAGAAGGCGAGGAGGGGGCCTACCAGCAGCTCGGGCACACCGACCTGGGCGGCAAGGGCCTCAACGGCGACGTCGCCGTCGTGGGCACCACCGCCATCGTCGGCGCCGGGACCGTCACCCACACCGGCTACCACACCGAGCGCTACAACCCCGGACCGTGCATCGAGGTGGCGGCCAAGGTCGTCGACGTCGCCGATCCCCGGTCGCCGCGGGTCGTCTCCGAGATCCCCATGCCCGTCGGCGTGGCCGCCATCGACGTGGACGCCATCGCCGTCGAGACGCCGACCTTCACGGGCACCCTGGCCGCCATCGCCCTCGACGACGGCCCGTCCCAGGCCGGCCCGACCCCGTGCACGCCGGCCGAGCGCAGCCCCGCCTTCGTCGACCGCGGCGTCGTCTACTACGACATCACCAACCCGGCTCAGCCCCGGATGCTGGGCCGCTACATGGCCGACCAGGGCCCGACCGACGACGTGGCCGCCAACGCCGTCCCGTGCGCACCGCCGTCGGCGGGAGGCGCGGGCGTGCGCTGTGCCACCGGCCAGCACTCGGTCTCTCTTGCCCAACGGGCCGACGGCCGGGTCGTCTCGATCTCGGTCGAGCCCGTCGCCGACTTCATGACCAAGCCGTCGGGCGATGTACGGATCGTCGACGTGACCGATCCCCGCAACCCGACCCAGATGGGGGCGTGGCCGCCCCTCGGCGCCCGTCCTGGCTCCTTCTCCCCCAACGGCTGCGGCCCGTTCACCAACAGCCACTCGGCCGAGTTCTACGACGGCGGGCGCCGGGCGCTGGTGGCGTTCATGGACGGCGGGCTGTTCGACCTCGACACCGCCAACGGCCAGCTCATCCGGGAGGCGAGCCGGTTCAGCTACCCGGACACCCGGGCCGAGGAGGGCAACGCCGGGTTCGCCACCGCCGCCGTGGTGGGCGAGACCACCTATGCCCTGCTGTCCGAGGAGGACTGGTTCCCGACGTCGTCCAACGTGCGCATCGAGGCCCCCGCCCGCCTGGCCGGCGTGAAGTTCGCCTGCGAGGGAATGCCCACCATCTTCGACCAGGGGAACCAGGCCCAGCTCTACCGCCGCCCTGGCAACCAGGTCTCGGGCGAGATTGTCTACGGCGGCCGGGGGTGCCCGGCCCGCGGCAGCCAGGCCAGCCCCGTGGCCGAGGATCCGTACCCGTCCGACCCCCGCGGGAAGATCGTCTTCCTGGACACGGCCAAGGTCGACAGCGCCCAGCCCGACATCTCCACCACCGCCTGCAACAACACGACCAAGATCAACCGGGCCCAGGAGGCGGGCGCCCTCGCCGTCCTGTTGGGACGGGTCCAGGTCGCCCCCTTCTCGGCCGCCCCCTATGCGATCGCCTGGGGTGGCGACTGGAAGGGCCTCACCATCCCCGGCCTGATGGTCGACGAGGGTGACGGCAACGCCCTGCGCTCGGCGCTGTGCCCCCGCCTCGAGAACGGCGCCTGCGCGGGCGGCGAGACGGTGCGGGCCTCGGTGACCGACGCTCCCGGCGAGTGGGGCGGGCTACGAGTGCTGGAGGTCGACCCCGACACCGGCATGCGCCAGATCGCCCTCCTCCATTCTCCCCACGGCAAGACGTTTCCCCCACCCGACCTGGGCGTCTACGCCCCCGGTCGGGCCGTCGCCCGGGGCGACCTCGCCTATGTGGCCTGGCACTCCGACGGCCTGCGCGTTCTCGACCTGGGCGAACTGCCGCCCCATGAGGTCGGCCACTTCGTCCCGCCCGACACCCCCGACCCCTCGGGCAACCTGCCGCCCAAGGCGTCGGTGATCGGCGTGGCCCTGCTGGACGGAAACCGGGTCGTCATCACCGACCAGAACAGCGGCCTCTACGTGCTCGCCCCCGGCCGGAGCGACAGCGAGGGGGCTTCCGTCGGCGTCACCCTGGCCGTCGTCTTCGGCGGCCTGGCCGTGCTGGTGGTGGTGGCGCTGCTGGTGGCCCGTCGCCGGCGGGCGACGACCGGCTAGACGAGGTCGTCGAGGAACCGGATCAGGGCCTCCCAGCACCGCTCGGTGGCCTCCAGCTGGGGCGAGTGGCGGCAGTTCTCGAGCACCTCCAGCCGGGCTCCGCGAATCGTCGCCGCCAACCGCTCGCAGTGCGGGCGCATGGTCTCGTCGTCGGCCCCGACCAGCACGAGGGTGGGCACGTCCAGCGCCGCCACCTCGGCCAGCGTGTCGGGCCAGGCCGGGAAGCGGGGGGCCATCGCCGTCCACATGTCGGGCGAGCAGGCCAGGAGCCGGGCTTCGGCCCGTCCCCGGTGGCCGGGGCGGGCCGCCTCCATCCGCTCCCTGGCGGCCACCGCGGCGGGGTCGTTCTGGCGGCGGGCCTCCTGGGCGGCGGAAAGGGCGGCCATCCCGCCCTGGCGGACGATGGCTGCCCCCAGGGCCACGAGGCCGGGGTCGATGTCGAGCGGCCCGTGGAAGGTGCTCATCAGGACCAGTCCTGAGACGCGGCCCGGATGGTCGAGGACCAGCCGCTGGGCCACCACTCCGCCCATCGAGTGGCCCATCACCGCGAACTGGTCCCATCCCAGATCGTCAGCCACAGCCAGCGTGTCGGCCACGAATGCGTCCATGTTGTAGGAGGCCTCGCCCGAGGGCTTGACGCTCTCACCGTGGCCCCTGAGGTCGGCGGCGGCGGCGTGCCAGCCGGCGGCGGCCAGCGGCGCGAACAGCGGCTCGAAGTCCTCCTTGGCGCCGGTGAACCCGTGCACCAGCAGCAGGGGACGTCCGCCCTCGCCTTCCTCCATCACAGCCAGGTCCACCGCCCCCGCCCGAACCCGGCGCAGCGGCATGGGATGGACCGTAGCCGCGGGCACCAAAACGTCGTATCTCGCGTAAGCTGGCCCGGGGTGGGTCGCCGGCAGAAGGTCTTCCTGGTGCTTCGGATCGGAGCCAGCGCGGTGATGCTGGCCCTTCTTCTGTCGCGCATCCACCTTTCGTCCCTGCTGCCCCGGGACCAGGCCGCGGCCGTCCCCTGGCTGCTCGCCGGCCTCGTCGTGTGGCTGGGAGCGATCATCCTGGCCACCATCCGCTGGCAGCGGGTGCTGACCGCCCTCGAGCTGCCCGCCGACCTGCCGCCTCTGCTCTCCCACTCCTTCGCGGGAATGTTCGTGGCCAACTTCCTGCCCTCGACCATCGGCGGGGACGTGCTGCGGGTGTCCCGCCTGTCGGCGGCCAACGGGCAGGCCCCGGCCTCGTTCGCCTCGGTCGTGCTCGAGCGGCTGACCGGCTTCCTCGTCCTGCCCCTCATCACCCTGGTGGCCCTGTTCACCCACCCCGACCTGCTCCATCTCGGAAACGCGTCGAAGGTCGCCCTCCTGCTCTCGGTGGGCACGCTGGTCGCCCTGGCCGGGATCCTCGTGCTGGCCGGCAACGCCCGCATCGGCCGCCGCCTGGCCGACAACCAGAGCTGGCTGCGGTTCGTGGGCGCCGTCCACCTCGGCTTCGACCGGATCCGCCGCCATCCGGCGGCGGTGGCGGGCGTCCTTCTCACCGCCGTCGCCTACCAGCTGACCGTCGTCCTGGCCGCGTGGATCGCCACTCAGGCCCTGGGCATCGAGCTGGGCTGGGGCCCGGTCATGGCCTTCATCCCCGTCGTCGCCATGGCCCAGGTCCTGCCCCTGTCGGTGAACGGGCTCGGCCTGCGCGAGGGCGCCCTGGTCCTGCTCCTCCAGCCCCTGGGCGTTCCCACCGGCCAGGCCGTCGCCCTCGGCCTGCTCCTCTACGGCATGAACCTCGTGGTCAGCCTGCTGGGCGCCCCGGCGTTCGCGGTCGGGGCCCGTCCCGCTCTCCGCGCCACCGCGTGACCAGCACGCTGCCCGATCTCCGCCCCGTCACCGACCCTCCGCCCTCGCCTCGGCGGTGGTGGCGGGAGATCGCCTACATCCTCGCCTTCTACGCCGTCTCCAGCGTCATCCGCCGCGCCCCCGGAACGGCCGCCGGCCCGGTCGCCGCAAGCACATCCGCCCCCGCCCAACCGCCGGGGTGGCGTGGACGCCTGCGCTGGTGGCGGGAGGTCGTCTACATCCTCGCCTTCTACTTCGTCTACAGCGCGGTCCGGAACACCCAGGGCTCGGCCGCGGTGTCGGCCGCTCATGCCATGGGAAACGCCCTCGAGATCATCCGCTGGGAGGAGACGCTCGGCATCTACTGGGAACAGTCGATCCAGCACGCCTTCCTGGGCAATCGCCTGTTCATCGGCTTCTGGAACGTCTTCTACGGCAGCTTCCACTTCGTGGTCACCGCCGGCGCCCTGATCCTGCTGTTCCGTCGCTTCCCCGACCGCTACCGCCGCTGGCGGAACACCCTCGCCTTCACCACTGCGCTCGCCCTGGTCGGCTTCGCCACCTACCCGCTCATGCCACCCCGGCTGCTGCCGTCCTCCTACGGCTACGTCGACACCCTTCGCACCTACAGCACGCTGTGGTCGTTCGACTCGGGGACGATGCAGAAGATCTCCAACCAGTACGCGGCCATGCCGAGCCTGCACTTCGCCTGGTCGGCCTGGTCCGCCCTCGTCCTCATCCCCGCGGTGCGGACCCGGTGGGCGAAGGCGCTGGCCGCCACCTACCCGTTCATGACACTGTTCGCCATCGTCGTCACCGCCAACCACTTCATCCTCGACGCCGCCGGCGGCGTCCTCGTGCTCGCCGTGGGCGCCCTGCTCGGCTTCCCCCTGGCGGCCCGCATCGAGCGGCGCAACCCGTCCGTCCCTCGAACCGCGCCGATGCCGGCGGCGGCCTGAGCGGCCCGTGTCCCCCTCCTCCAAGCGACCCCGCCCCGACCCGCCTCCCCGTCGCGACGCAGCCGCGGCTGCGGCCCGGCCCGCGGGCGCCGAGCCCGAGGTCACCCGTCCGACGACCCCTCCGCCCGCCGACGCGGCTGCGCCCTCGACGGGCTACGGCCCCCTCGGCCCGCCCACCGGCCCCGGCGGCCGGCTGGCGGCCTTTTTCGGACTGGCCTACGCGCTGATCGGCGTGGTCGGCCCGTCGCTGCTGTCGGTGGGCAGCGTCCGGCCGACCGACTCGGCGGCCGAGATCGCCCGGGAGCTCACCGACCAGCGGGGACGGATGAGCGCCGGCATCCTGATCACCCTCTTCAGCCTGTTCTTTTTCATCGTGTTCCTGTCGTGGCTGTACCGCTGGCTGCGCGACGCCGAAGGGGAGGGCGGCTGGCTCGCCCACGTGGCCCTGATCGGGGGCATCCTGCTGGTGGCCATGCTGTCGGTGGTCATCCTGCTCAGCATCGCCGTCACCGTGCTGGAGGACTACGGCCCCGATCCGGTCAT
>DASUXN010000005.1:0-4124 GCA_036377875.1 Acidimicrobiales bacterium | reverse complement strand
CGTCCTCGATGAGCTGGGCGTAGACGGTGTTGACCGAATAAGCGGTGGCCTGGCGCAGGCTGAGGGCGCCGTAGCCGCTGCTCTCGACGTTGCTGACCACGCACCCCGCTTCGTCGCCACCCCGGCAGCCCTGGAAGCGGTAGCTCGACGGCCCCGAGTAGACCTCGTTGATGCTGATGCCTTCCTCGAGGGCCCGGGCCAGCGTGATCGGCTTGAAGGCCGACCCGGGTTGGCGGCCGGTGCCCCCGCCGTCGACGCAAAACGGCTGGTCGTCTTTCGGCTGGACGTTGCCCACGCAGTTCCCGAGAGCCATGTTGACCTGCGACTTGGAGAAGTCCCGCCCGCCGACGAGGGCCCGGACCAGGCCGGTGCGGGGGTCGACGGAGACGAGCGACATCTCCAGCGGGGCGGCCGTGCCCTGCAGGGCCTCCTTGACCGCGGCCTCGGCCTTGGCCTGGAGGGACGGGTTGAGTGAGGTCGTGACCTTCAAACCGCCGCGAAAGACTGCTTCGTCGCCGTACTTCGCCACCAGGTAGCGGCGGACGTAGTCGACGAAATACGGGTAATCGGACTGCTGCTCCTGCGGTGGGTGGATACGGGTGGCGGGCCCGGCGGGATCGAAGTTTTCGCCCACGACGACCACCCGCTGGGTCGCCGCCTCGGCGTACTCGGCCGCACTGATCCGACCCTGGTCGCGCATCTGGCTTAGCACCTGCATGCGGACCGCCTCGGCTCCGGAGGGGTTCGTCCGGGGGTCGTTGACGCTGGGCTGGCGGATGAGTCCCGCCAGAAGCGCTGCCTCGGACACCGACAGGTCCTTGACCGACTTCCGGAAGTACGTCTGGGAGGCGGCCCCCACGCCGTAGGCCCCGCTACCCAGGTACACCCGGTCGATGTACCGGTACAGGATTTCGTCCTTGCTCATCTCTTTCTCCAGGCGGCGGGCGATGGCCGCCTCCTGGATCTTGCGGCTGAGCGTCTTGGCCGGGTCGAGGTAGATGAGGCGTGCGTACTGCTGGGTCAGCGTCGACGCGCCCTCTACGTAGCCGCCACCGGTGAGGTTGCTCCAGATGGCCCGGAACACGGCTCGGTCGTCTACCCCGCTGTGGGAGTAGAAGCGGCGGTCCTCGGCGGCGACGACAGCCTGCTTGAGGACGTCGGGGATGTCGTTCTGCTGGACCGGAATGCTCAGGTCGAATTCCCGGAGCAGCCCGATCTGCTTGCCCGCATCGTCGTAGATCCGGGTGATGCCGGAGACCACCGACGGGCGCTCGGGGGGGAGCGTGCTCGAGAGCAGCCCCTTGTACATCGTGTAGAGGATGAGCACGACGAGGAACGGGAAGAGCACGGCGGCGACGATCGTGCCCACGGCGATGCGCACGAGCCAGCCATTGCCGGAGGAGTCCCACTGCGGCTCGGGGGGGCGACCGATCGGCCGCGGCCGCCATACGGGCTCGTCGGAACGCCAGGACGAACCCGGCGGTTCGAGAAGCTGGGTCACGGACGGTCGCCCCCAGCAAAGAACTGCCGGACGTCAATGCGCGCTGTCACCCGGGCCTCCATCTCTCGCCAGTCTGCCCCCTCGGCACCCGGTCGGCCTATTACCCAATCCGCCTGCCCGGCAACCGGACAGCTCACGATCCCCCCGACCTCCATTCCCGGAACACGACGAGGAGCTGCTCGCGAGCGGCCGGTTCGAGCTCCTCCGGAGCCAGCCGACCGGTGATCTCGATGGTCCTTCGCAGCTGGGCGAGGTACTCGGTGCAGCCGTCGCAGGCCCGCAGGTGGGCCTCGATCCGGTCACGGTCGGAGGCCGGAAGAGCGCCTTCGAGGTAGTCGGAGGCGAGCTCGACCAGCTCCTGGCATGCCAGGGCCTCTGCCCGTCGTAGTCGCAGTCGCCGCAACATGGTCAGGCGTCCTCCAGATAGCTCTCGAGCGAGCTTCGTACCCGCGAGCGGGCACGGTGAAGCAGCACCCTCTGATTGCCGTCGGTGAGCTCCAGGAGCTGGCAGACCTCGTCGGGAGGCAGCCCGGCGATGTCGCGCAGGTTGATCACCAGCCGCTGCAGGGGCGGCAAGCCGTCGATGGCGTCTCGGATCATCGCCCCTGTCTCCGCCGCCAGCAGGAGGTGCTCGGCGTGCGACCACGTCGCCGGCGGCCGGTTCCAAGCCCCGTTGGTGAATCGTTCCGGCTCCACCGCCGGCTCCGAAAGCGACTCGTCGGCCGACAGGCGGCGCTCGCGGGCACCGTGGGTCTTGGCCTGGTTGACGACGATCCGATAGATCCACGTGCGCAGCGAGGAGCGCCCCTCGAAGCGGGAAACGCCGCGAAGCACACCGAGCCACGCCTCCTGGGCCACTTCCTCGGCGACCGCGTCGGTCGGGACGTAGGCCCGGGCCAGGCGCACCATCGCGGCGTGGTGCCGATCGACCAGAGTGGCGAAGGCCGCCTCGTCGCCTGCCCGCAGGCGGGCCAGGAGTTCGGTCTCTTCGTCCTGCGGGACGTCGACGGCCGGCTGGCGCCGCCGTCTCCTCCGCAGCGAAGTCACGCCCTCAGCGTATTCAACCTCCTTGGAATCGGCTGCGCAGCCCCCGGAAGCGCTCGTCTCCACGGAGCTCGTCGAGGTCGGGATCGCCGTCGATGAGGGCCAGATCGGCGAATCCGGCGGTAGCCGCCTGCTCCAGCCAGTCGAGGGCGGCCGCCTCGTGGCCGGCCCGGGCCAGGCTGCAGGCGAGGTTGTAGGCGACGCGCCCTCCTCCGTCGGCGCCCGAGTCGAACGCCCGGCGGCCGGCGTCGGCCGCCTCGTCGTAACGGCCTGCCTCGTGCAGGTGGACGGCGAGCCGGGCCACTGCGTCGGGCCCGGGGCCGCCTGGGCCCAGCAGCCGGTCGACGAGCATGCGGTCGAGGCCGGCCCGGGCGACCCCGTCGGCGACGGCCGCAGCGGCCAGGCCGGCCCTGTCGTCGCGGTAGGCGGCCACCAGCCGGTCGAGCGCCTCGTCCGACCGGCCTGCGTCGACTTCCAGGGCAGCGAGCAAGAAACCGTCCGGGGTGTGGCCGTGGGGATAGTGGGCGATGGCGTCCTGGGCCGCGGCCCGGTCGCCATCGGCCAGCCGGGCCCACGCCAGCAGCTCCATGGCCATGGCCATGACCTCGGCCGACGGTCGATCGGCGAGGGCCTTCTCCGCCGCCGCCGCGGCGGCGCCAGTGTCTCCCCGCCGAAGGGCTTGCCACCCCTCGACCACGCCCTGCTGGAGGGTGACGTTGCGTGCGGCGGAGAGCTGGCTGATGTTGTAGAAGGCGAAGAAGCCGGCGAACACGGCGCCAAACAGGTAGCCGGCGGACATTGCGTATATGCCCCCCGCCCCGGCCACCACTGCGGACAGAAGGTGAGCGGGCCGCTGGCCGGCGCCACCGGTCAGCATGTTGAGCACCGCTGCGGACACCCGCCCCCCGTCGAGCGGTAGTACCGGCAACAGGTTCAGGACCGACCAGGCGATGTTGACGAAGACGAGATCCGACAGGATCGTCTCCATGTTGGTCGAGACCCCGTCCGACGAGCGGGCCAGCAGCAGGGCGGGGACGCCCAGCAGCGCCATTCCCGTCAGGGGCCCAGCCAGGCTCACCACCAGATCGCGCTTGGGCGTCAGCGGTTCGCCCGAGCCAGTGGTGACTCCGCCCATCCCCTGCAGCAGTATCTCGGGGCGCTGGCCATAGCGGCGGAAGGCCACGGCATGACCGAGCTCGTGCAGGAGCACAGATCCGGTCACGATCACCACCCAGCTGACGAGCAGGGCGCCGCTCCGCACCCCGAACCCGAGCAGCACCACGATCAGCAGGAACGTCGGATCGATCCGGACGGGGATGCCGGAGATGCGGAAGGCGAGGCCGTTACCCACGGGTGGGCCGGGCCGATACAGGCGTGGGAGCGCCCGTCAGCCGCGTCGCCAGCGTCGCCAGAAGGGCGTGCGTCTGGGACGCTCGTACTCCGACAGGATGTCCATCCCGGCGGCGTTGACGATTTCCTCGGCGGCGTCGAGCACCTCGGCCGCACCTTGGCCCAGCCCGGGCGGTTCCTCGGGCGTGGGCGGCGCCACCAGAGTGCCGACCTTCCAGTTGACGTCGGC
>DASUXN010000004.1:0-6296 GCA_036377875.1 Acidimicrobiales bacterium | reverse complement strand
GCACCAGCTCGGAGCCCGCCAGCTCGTTCAGCCGGTTGGCCAGCCGCTCCGCCAGCCGCCGCGAGTTGACGAACACGAGGGTCGAGCGGTGACGACGGATGAGGTCGAGGAGGACGGGATGGATGGCGGGCCAGATGGAGTGGCGCACCTCGGGGTCACCGGCCGCCGGCCCGGACAGGACGTTGCCGTCGTCCAGCGGCCGGCCCAGCTCGGCCATGTCCTCGACGGGCACGATGACCTCGAGGTCGAGCTCCTTGCGCACGCCGGCGTCGACCACCGTGACCGGCCGGCGCTCGGCCGCCACGGCGTTCGGGCCACGCAGGCCGGTCGAGGCATCGCGGCCGCCCAGGAAGCGGGCGATCTCGTCCAGCGGGCGCTGGGTGGCCGACAAGCCGATCCGCTGGGGCGACGGGCGGCCCGCCCTGGCGCACAGGCGCTCCAGCCGTTCCAGGGACAGGGCCAGGTGGGCGCCCCGCTTGGTGCCGGCCACCGAGTGGATCTCGTCCACGATCACGTGCTCCACGCCGGCCAGGACCTCCCGGGCCGCCGACGTGAGCATGAGGTAGAGCGACTCGGGGGTGGTGATGAGGATGTCGGGCGGGTGGCGGACGATGTCGCGCCGATCGGCGGCGGGCGTGTCGCCCGTGCGGGTGGCGACCCGGATGGCGGGCGGGGCCAGGTGCCGCCGCTCCGCCTCAACCGCCATGCCCGTCAGGGGGGCCCGCAGGTTGCGCTCGACGTCGTAGGTCAGGGCCTTGAGGGGCGAGACGTACAGGACCGATGTCGGGGGACGACCCGTGCCGTCCCCCTGCGACATCAGCTTGTCCAGTGCCCACAGGAACGCGGCCAGCGTCTTGCCCGAGCCGGTGGGGGCGAGGATCAGCGTGTGCTCGCCCCGGCTGATCGCCTCCCAGCCCTGCTCCTGGGCGGGCGTCGGCGATTCGAAGGTGGCCTCGAACCACGCCCGCGCCACAGGCGAGAACCGGTCGAGCGCATCCATCCCCGCCAGCGTATGACTCCCCTATGACAACCGGGGCGGGCCGCGCCGAACCGGCGACCTACGTCGCGGCGGCTCGGACGCGACCCAAGAGGGCGACCACGGCTGCCTCGGGATCGGCCGGCGGCGGCGGCACGAGCTCGGACGGGTCGAACCATGCCCGCACGTACTCGACGGTCTCCCGCAGCGGCCCGTCGGCACCACCGCGGTACTGGAAGTGGAGGCGGAGAAGCGGCTCCCGCAGGCGGTACCAGGTGCGGCGCTGGTCAGCGCCGGGCCGCTTCTCGCCCCTGACCCATCCGCCGTCGGACAACCGGCCCAGGGCAGTGGCGGCCGTCCGCTCGGTGAGCCCGGCGGCGTCGGCCAGCTCGGCGACCGTGGCCGCCGGCGGCCCCGTCCCCATCACCCGCACGAGGCGGGCCTCGTTGGCCGCCAGGCTCCACAGCCGCTGCTGGAAGGAGGGGACGAACTGCTCGACCAGCTGCTCGACGGCGGGAACGAGCTCGTCCAGCGCGCCCGGCGTGGCCGAGCCGGCGATCACCATCCACAGCCGCGGCCACCCCCCGACCAGGTGGTGCAGGGCGGCCAGGCGGGCCCGCCCGCGCCGCGTGCCCACGAACTCGACGACGTCCGGGCCGGCCACGTGCCCCAACAGGTCGGCACACTCGTCCACCGTCAGCGGCTCGAGGTGCTCGACCGCGAACGAGCCGAACCAGGGCTCGTTCCGCGACCCGATGGCCGAGAACAGCTGGGGGGTGGACGCCAGGATCACGACCGCGCCGGTGGTCTCCACGAACGACCGCAGGTCGCGCTGGCCCGCCGTGCCCATCCCGCCGAACACCCGGGCCAGGTTCTCGATCACCGCCAGCAGGACCCGGCCGTCGAGATGCTCGACCAGCGCCGCTTCCAGCGAGCCGGCGTCGCGGCCCCGCACGTCGACCCCCGCCGACCGCCCCAATTCCAGCAGCAGGTCGGCGTAGGAGGCGACGCCGACGGCGTCCTCGTCCAGCCGGGCGATCACGAACCGGTCCCACCCCAGCGGGTCTCCCGCCAGGCGGTGGAGGAGGACGTCGATCACATGGGTCTTGCCCGACCCACGCGGCCCCACCAGCAGGGTGTGGGGCCGGTTCTTGGTCTGCGCGGCGCTCGCCAGCCGCCGTAACAACGAGGAGAGCAGCTCGTTGCGACCCACCGTGCGGTCGTCCAGGACCGCAGCCGGGTCCCGCGACGGCGTGAACGGGCGCAGGGTCACAGCCGGCGCATGGCCCGCCAGGCGTCGCGGACGATACGGGTGGCGAAGGCGTCGGCCACGCCCTGGCGGGCCAGGTAGTGATCGGCCTCGAGCCGCTCGACGAGAGCGAGCAGGGCGTCCCGGGTCGGTCGCACCTCGAGCTCCATGGCCGCCAATCTGCTCGCCAGCTGTGACAGGTCGAGAGGGCCGTCGGCCACCGCCGCCGCGTCCAGCACGGAGGCGGCCAGCTCGTGCGCGTCCCCGTAGTAGTCCCGCAGGCGGTCGCGGTAGTGACGAAGGTTCCAGGGATCGTCGGGGTCGACGAGGGCGGCGTTCCGGATGTCCCAGACGGCGGCGGGAGTGAGCGTCGTCCCCCGGCGCTGGGCGGCGTGGGCCAGATGGTGGAGGAAGTAGGGGATGGCGTCGGCCGCTTCCACCATGGCCGCCACCACCGCGTCCTCGTCCCAAGTGTGAACCTGCTCGCCCAGCAGCAGGCAGCGGGCCAGGAAGGCGGCGTCGGGGGCGGCCATCGGCCCCACCCGGACCCGCTGGAGGTCGTTGACGGGCGTGGTGTCGACCACCGCGTGGTGCAGCCCCACCGACCCGGCCAGCACCATGGCCAGGTTGTCCATCTCCTGGCGGGGCCGGCGGAGGCTGCGGAGGAACTCGACCGAGCCGCCCGCCTGGCGGCGCTCGATGGCCAGGGCCAGCACCGCGATCTCGTCCAGGATCACGACGAGCTTGGCCGGCGCGGCCCGGGCCGCGGCCCACCGGAACAGGTCGTCGGGCTCATCGGCCAGGCCCCCGCCCCCGCCCCCGCCGCTGCCCCCAACCCCGCCCTCCCGGCGGATGCGCACGCCCTTGTAGCCCACGTCCACGGTGACGCTCCACCGGGCCAGCTCCTCGGCGAACACGCGGTGGCCACGCAGGACGTCGACCAGGCGCCGGCCGAACAGCTCAGGGTCGTCGGTCTCGGCGCTGATGCGCAGCACGACGTGCTCGGGGCTGAGGACATGCTCGACCTTGCGCAGGAGAGACGTCTTGCCCATGCGGCGGTCGCCGGTGACGAGAGCTCCCACGGCGCCGACGGAGCGGACCACCTGGTCGAACTCGTCGCCGTGGCCGATGTGGTCGGCAGGGTCCACGGGCCCGCCGAGGTTGGCCTGGATGGGCCAGGCGGCCGGAGCTGTCACCTCCCCAGGATACACACCAGGAATGGTGTACGTCTATCGTGACGTACAAGTCGCTTCGCCCAGCAGGACGCGAACCGGCCCCCGGCGAAAATGCCGAGGGCCGTTCATCTGCGGTGCGACCTGCGGCGCCCCGCCCGCTACGGGGCGCCGGAAACCAACAGGGAGGCTTAGTAGTAGACGGAACGGCGGCGGGTCACCGCCCAGACAACCACTACTGCGCCCAGGATCGACATGATCCATCCGGGTGTGTACCCGGAGCCCCATAACAGCTTGCCTACGAGGCCTCCGAGGAAGGCGCCGGCGATACCGGCGGCCATCGTGCCGAGGACGCCCAACGGGCTCGGGCCGGGAACAAGAAGGCGTGCGATGGCGCCCACAATCAGGCCGAACAGCGCTAGCGTCAGGAGGAACCAAATCGTGATCTCGTTCATATTGGCGAGTGTCCCCGGGGAACGCCGGTTCCACACCACCGGCGCACAAGCCCCTGGGAGCCCGCCCCGAGGCATGGGATACTGAACGCCATGGAGAAGACGCAGGCCGACAACATCATCTCCCAGGCCCGCTGTGCCCTCTGCGGCCAGGGGGTCTATATCGACCCCAAGCACGGTCGGATCACCTGTAGCGGCTGCAACCAGTACACCGACTGCTGCATTTGCGACGACCCGGTGCTGCAGGGTCGTTGAAGCTCGCCACCGGAGGAGTGCTCGGCGCCGAGTGAGTTGGCGGGTCCAGTGAGGGTCGACGTCGAACAGGGAACAGCGGGGCCATGAAGCCGTGGGAGATTCTCGGGGTCTCGCCCAAAGCCACGCGGGCTGAGATCACCACGGCCTACCGCACCCTCGCGTACATCTTCCACCCTGACCGGTTCGTCGACGCGCCCGACCTGGTTCGGCAAGAGGCGCAGAAGCGCATGGCGCAGCTCAACAAGGCCTACGACCTGGCCAAGCGGGGCCGCAAGGACGAGGTGTCCTACACCATCCAGGCCGACGAGCGGGCCGCCAAGGAGCGGGAGGCGACGGCCCGGGCCCAACCCAAGTGGCAGGACGTCGTCCGTGAGCGGGTTCGGGCCGAGGCCAAGGCCAAGGAGATGCGGGAGGCGCGCGAGCGGGCCATGACCAACGGCCAGGCCCGGCCCCGCCCCAAGCCCCGAGTGCGCACCGGGCCGTCGGTCATGGCCGGTGCGGGCGAGGCCGTCCACACGGGGAAGCTCTACTGCCGGGGGTGCCGGAGCATCCAGTGGCTGCCCGCCGAGTGGCGCCAGCAGCTCGAGACCACCGACTTCTACTGCTCCATCTGCGACCGGCTGATCCTCTCGCGCTGAGCACCTCCTCTACATGTTCGGCGCATGTAGAGGAATTGAGCATCTAAGAGGCCCCCACATACGACGAAACATCTAGGTGTTTCGCGCACTATCGCCCTCCTCAAAACGCGTCCTACAATCCCGGCCGATACCTGCACCCGGCACTCTCAGTGAGGAGCAACGCGCGTGGTTTGGTGGTGGATTGGAAACCTTCTTTTAATCGCCGCAGTACCCATCGTCGTCTATTTTCTCAACAAGGTCTGGCGGCCGATCAAGGAGATCGACGCCTACACGCAGGACATCCTGGAGCACGGCGTCCTCCTGACGGGAACGCTCGACTGCGTGCCGAACCTGATCCGCACCTGTGAGCTCACGGGTACGGCGCGGCTCAACGTCACCCGCTACGGCCTCGCCCTGGCCCGCCTGCTTCCCACCGAAGAGCGCGAGCTCTAGGCGCTCAAGCGCACCCAAGAACGAAACCAAGGGGGAATCGAAGTTGTCAGCAGCGTCGATCGTGACGTTCATCGGAATCGCCATCGCGGTTGCGGTGATCGCCTTGTACCTCATCGCCGTGGCGTGGACTCTGTACCGGGTCTACTTCAACCTCGGCACCGTGATCGTGGGCGTGAAGTCCATCTGCAAGCAGGTGGAGCCCGTGCCCAAGTACGTCGGCATCATCCTCAACGACGTGATGGCCATCGACCAGGCGGCCAAGCAGCTCCTGGCCTGGGGCGGCGAGGAAGAGGACATGGTCGTCGACCCGCGCATCGCCCGCATGACCCTCGAGCTCCAGTCCGTGGACGACGACGAGGAAGAGGCCGGTACCCAGCCCGGTTCCCAGGCGTTCCGTCAGCGCTGGGCGGCCGAGCACGCCGCCGCTCCGGGGGCGTAGGCGCCATGTCCGACCAGCAGACGATGCCCCCGCCGGAGATGGCGGGGGCTGAGGCCGACACCAAGAAGGGCCGCAGGGGCAGGAAGAAGGAGAAGGCGGAGAAGGTCAAGGCCCCCAAGGTCAAGGCGCCCAAGGCGCAGCGCAGTCGGGGGCAGAACAGCCTGCTGTCGCTCTCCGACGAGCTGCCCAACCGCCAGCAGATGGAGCAGGAGGCAGCAGCAGAGTTGACCGCAGCCATCGCCCCGTCCCTCGACCTCCTGCGCCGGGACGTCCCCGACGCGGCCTCGCCCGACGATGCCTACCGGGCCATCGAGAGCAAGCTCGGGCCCGCCCCCCAGGATGCCGACGCGGGCCTGCCCGCCCACCCGATCTACAAGGGCGACGCCCTCGTGTACCGCCAGCTCCAGCGTCACTACGGCAAGCCGCACCCCGGCGGGTCGTTCTGGCGCAGCTGGAAGCCGGGCGAGGGCTGATTCGAGCGCGGCGAGCCGCCGACTATAGGATCACCGCCGGCGGCACCCTGCCGCTCTATTAGGGGGTGATCGAGTAGTGGCCAAGTTCACCTGGACGCCGGAAAGCGTCGTGGAACTTCACGCTGATTCGAGCGTGCATCCGATCCATGGGGAGATCAGAAATCTCCGTGGCGAGGCCAATGTCGACGTGGCGGACGGGAATGTGAACCC
>DASUXN010000003.1:0-3172 GCA_036377875.1 Acidimicrobiales bacterium | reverse complement strand
GTCATCCCGCCGCCGCGCCGCCGCAGGGCGTCGTAGAGACCGAGACGGTCGCCCAGATAGATGCCGAACAGCTCGAGCGTGCCGATGGCGGCGTCGAGCACCCGTTGGTCGAGGCTCGTGGTCGAGGGATCGGTGGCGGCCATGGGTTTCTCCCTCCCTAGCTCGTGTCCATTCGAGCAGGCGGAAGCTCGCGCCCGCTAGCCACAGGGGTGAAGGTCACACCCCGCCGGTAGCGTGCCGGATCATGGACGGGTACGGCGGCCTCACGCCGGCGCAGCAGCGGGTGGTGACCGACCTGATGGCGCGCGATCGGGCCCGGCCCACCTTCGACCCCTCGGTCAGCCACGAGCTGCGCAGCCGGCTGGAGTCGGCCCTGGCGCCGCTGGCCGACACGGTCACCGACCCGCCGGTGTGGGTTCGCAAGCACGCCCTCGCCCAGGTGCACACGTGCGAGGCCAACTTCGTGGCCGAACAGGAGTGGGACGGGTGGAATGTGGCCGCCGCCCAGGGGGAGGTGAGCCACCGGGCCATCCAGCTGTCGATCGCCGAGTCGGGCGAGGTACCGCCACTGGAGCTGGTCGACCATGCCATGGAGGAGTTGGAGGCGAACCAGACGGGGTCGCTCGGCTGGTTTCTCGCAACCCTGCCGCCGCCCGCCCGGGCCGAGCTGCGGGCCAAGGCGGGCAACGCTGTATCCACGTTCCTCGAATGCTGGCCCCCGCTGCCGCCGGCGTGGTGGCCCCGCACCGAGCTGCCCGTTCGCGTCGACCTGTGCGGCGGCCGCGTCGTCCTCTCCGGCAAGATCGACCTCGCCCTCGGCCGCGCCCGGGGCGACGAGGCCCGCTGCCTGTTCGTCGACCTCAAGACGGGCAGCCGCTATCCCGCCCACCTCGACGACCTGCGCTTCTACGCCCTCGTCCAGGCACTGCGCATCGGCGTCCCGCCGTTCCGGGTGGCCAGCTACTACCTCGACTCGGCCAGCTTCGCGGCGGAGGACGTCACCGTCGAGACCCTGGAGATCGCTCTGCGCCGCACGGTCGACGGCGTGCGCAAGATGGTCGAGCTCCGCACCGGCGCCCGCGAGCCGGCGGTCACGCCCTGCCCCCGCTGCCGCTACTGCCGCATCCGCGACGTCTGTGATGGGGCGAAGGCCTGGGAGGCCGCTCAGGCGGACGACGACTGAGCTTCCTCCCACAGGGCCCTTACCACGCCGGGTTCCGCCGTGCGCAGGTCCACGCCCCGCTCCGCCGCCAGGCGCTCCAGGCGCACGAACCGGTCCCTCCACGCCACTGACTTGGCCCGCAGCGCGGCCTCGGGGTCGACGCCCGCCTCCCGGGCCAGGTTGACGACGTCGAAGAGGACGTCGCCGACGTCGTAGGGCTCGCGAAGGCCGTGGGCCACGATCCCCACCGAAGCCGCCTTGCGCTGGATCTTGTGGGCGTACAGGAGCGACGGCAGGTGGCCGGGGATGCCCTCCATGAGACTCGAGGTCCCCTTCTCGGCCGCCTTGATGTGCTCCCAGTTGCGCATGACTTGGCCGGCCGTGTCGGCCTGGACGTCGCCGAACACGTGCGGGTGGCGCCCCACCAACTTGTCGTGTACCCGCCGGGCCACGTCGGCCAGGGTGAACTGGCCCTCCTCGGCGGCGAGGGTGGCGTGGAACACGACCTGGAACAGCAGGTCGCCCAGCTCCTCCTCCAGGTGCTCGAACCCCTCGCCGTCCGGACCGAGGGCCTCTATGGCGTCGAGCACCTCGTAGGTCTCCTCCAGCAGGTGCCGGGTGAGGGTCTGGTGGGTCTGCTCCTGGTCCCAGGGGCAGCGCTTCCGCAGCGTCCGCACCAGCTCGGCGAAGCGCACCACCTCGCCCGCCACCGGCGCCGCCAGCTCGGGCACCCACAGGCAGGTCAGGTGGTCGGGATCGACGTCGCGGTCGAGGTCGTCCCATGCCACGGCGGTCACCGCCTCGTCGGCCAGCCCCAGCCGCTGGAGGACGACGACATCCTTCGCCACTGCCCCTTCGACCGCCAGTTTGATCTCCGACAGGACCATCCGCGAGTCGCACTGGGCCACCAGCAGGGGTCCCCGCTCGCCGGCCGCCTCGACGGCGAAGCGGTGGCCGTCCACGATCCGCACGCCCGCCGCCACCGGGTCGACGCCCAGCCGGGCCCAGGCCAGGTCGAGGAACGACATCCCCGCCACCACCTCGACCGCCACGCGGGAGTCGGCCAGCAGAAGTTCGACGCTGCGCTCGGCCACGAGCGGGGAGCCGGGCACCCCGTACAGGACTGTCTCCTCGGCCTGGGCCGCCTCGACCAGGGCGTCGACGATCCCGGCGTAGACGTCTTCCAACGTGGCCGCCGACTCGTACAGCCCGTCGAAGGTGGTCGCACCGCCGGCCGCCGACACCACCGCGCCAGCAGCCGGGTGCCGCTCGGTACGGAGAAAGCGCACGGGCACCCGCTCGATGACGTCCCGGGCGGCCACGGTGAGGAGGTCGGGGCCGCCCGGGCCCAGCCCCACCACGACGACCGTCGGCATCGGCGGGCCTATGGCCGCAGCGGCTGGATCCCGCTCTGCGGGGGCTGATCGGGCGAGACGGTGGTCGTCGGCGCGACGGGCGGGACGACGGCCAGCGTCGTCTTGTCGAACGTGCCGTACTTGGGGTTGACCTCGATCTTCGCCTCGGCCACCGCGTTGTTGATCCACTCCTGGAGCTTGGCCTTGTTGGCCGTCACGACCTTCTCCCGGGCCCGGGCGGTGACCTCCTCCAACGGTGGCACCGTCCGCGACCGCACGAGGATCAGGTGGAACCCGGCCTGGGTCTGCACCACGTCGCCCACCTGGCCGACGGGCTGGTTGAGCACCGCCGAGGTGAAGGGCGGGGCGTCGAAGGTATCGGAGTTGATGTCGCAGCCCAGGTCGCCGCCCTGTGACGAGCTCTGGGTGTCGAGCGAGTCGGTGCGGGCCACGCCGGCGAAGTCCTCCCCACCGGTGATGCGGCCTCTCAGCTCGTTGGCCTTCTCCCTGGTGGTGACCAAGATGTGGCTGACACACGCCTCGGTGAAGTCGTTGCGGTTGGCCTCGTAGTAGGTGCGGGCGGCCTCGTCGGTGGCGGCCTGGCCGGCCAGGGACACGGTCAGAACGTCGACCTTGGCCGCCCGCTCGACAAGCG
>DASUXN010000002.1:0-2901 GCA_036377875.1 Acidimicrobiales bacterium | reverse complement strand
ACGAACTTCCACGGGCCCATGTTCTCGGGCTCCTCCTGGAGCCAGACCGCCTCCTTGGCCGACGGGAACCCGGCCAGGACGTCGAGCAGGGCCCTCTCGGGCCACGGGTACAGCTGCTCGACCCGTACCACCGGTACGGCGTCGCCGTCTCGCTCGCGCTCGGCCACGGCGTCGTAGGCCACCTTCCCGGCGGCGAGGACGACCCGAGACACCGCGCCCCGGTCACCGGCGAAGGCGCCGTCGTCCAGCACCTCCCGGAACGAGCCGGCGGTGAGGTCGGCCACCGCCGAGCGGGCGTGATGGGCCCGCAACAGCGACTTGGGCGTCAGGACCACCAGCGGCTTCCGCCGGGCCCGCCGCACCTGGCGGCGCAGCAGGTGGAAGTACTGGGCCGCCGTCGTCGGGTAGGCGACCTGGATGTTGTCTTGGGCGCACAGCGTCAGGAACCGCTCGACGCGGGCCGAGGAATGCTCGGGCCCCTGTCCCTCATACCCGTGAGGCAGGAGCAGGGTGAGGCCCGAGACCTGACCCCACTTGTCCTCGGCGGCGGTGATGAACTGGTCGATGACGACCTGCGCGCCGTTGGCGAAGTCGCCGAACTGGGCCTCCCACGCCACCAGGGCGTCCCGGTGGACGACCGAATACCCGTACTCGAAGCCCAGGGCTGCGTACTCCGACAGCAGCGAGTCGTAGACCCAGAACTTGCCCTGGTCCGGGCTCAGGTGCGTCAGCGGCGTCCATTCCGCCCCGGTCTCGTAGTCGAACAGCACGGAATGGCGCTGGGAGAACGTGCCTCGGCGGGTGTCCTGGCCGGTGAGGCGCACGTCGGTGCCCTCCAGCATCAGCGACCCGAAGGCCAAGGCCTCGGCCAGGGCCCAGTCCACCTCGCCGCCGGCGTAGACGTGCAGGCGCGTGGCCAGCTGGCGGGCCAGCTTGGGGTGGACCGCGAATCCCTCGGGCGTCTCGTGCAGGGCGTCCACGATGGCGTCGAGGCGGGCCTGCTCCACGCCGGTGGGCGTCGAGCCGTCGGCGAGCCCGTTGCGAGTGTCCGTGGCTGGGGCGGTCCGCACCGTGGGCGGCTGGGGTGGTTCCGACGAGCGGGTCTCCTCGAACGCCTGCTGCATCTTGGCGAGGAAGTCGTCGAGGGCCCGTTCCGCCTCCTCCATGGTGAGGTCACCACGGCGGACGAGCTGCTCGGTGTAGAGCTTGCGGACGGACCGGCGGGCCTCGATCCGCTTGTACATCAGGGGCTGGGTGTAGGACGGGTCGTCGCCCTCGTTGTGGCCGTGGCGGCGGTAGCAGACCATGTCGATGACGACGTCCTTGCGGAACCGCTGGCGGTAGTCGTAGGCCAGCCGGGCCACCCGGACGCAGGCCTCGGGGTCGTCGCCGTTCACGTGGAAGATCGGGGCCTGGACCATCTTGGCGATGTCCGTCGGGTAGACCGACGACCGGGCCTCGGCGGGGGCGGTGGTGAACCCCAGCTGGTTGTTGATGACCAGGTGGATGGTGCCGCCCACGCGGTAGCCCCGCAGGGCGGACAGGTTGAGGGTCTCGGCGACCACCCCTTGGCCGGCGAAGGCGGCGTCGCCGTGGATGACGACGGGAAGCACGCCGAAGGACTCGGGTTCGTCGATCAGGTCCTGCTTGGCCCGCACCATCCCCTCGACCACGGGGTCGACCGCTTCCAGGTGCGACGGGTTCGAGGCGAGGGTGACGGGCAGGGGGATCCCGGCCCGGCCCACGAACTTGCCCGACGCCCCGAGGTGGTACTTCACATCGCCCGAGCCCTGGGTGGTGGCGGGGTCGAGGTCGCCCTCGAACTCCCGGAAGATCTTGCTGACCGACTTGCCCACGATGTTGGACAGCACGTTCAGCCGGCCACGGTGAGCCATGCCCAGCACCGCCTCGTGAGCGCCCGACCTGGCTGCGCAGTCGAGCAGCTCGTCGATCAGGCAGATCGCGCTCTCCGCCCCCTCCAGGCCGAAGCGCTTGTGGCCCACGTACTTGGTGTGCAGGAACCGCTCGAACGCCTCAGCGGCGTTGAGCCGGTCGAGCACGTGGCGCTGCTCTTCGGGCTCGAGGGTCGTGCGCACCCCTTCGACCTGCTGCTGGATCCAGCGCTTCTGGTCGGGCTCCTGGATGTGCATGTACTCCACGCCGATCCGCCGGCAGTAGGCGTCGCGCAGGGTCCCGAGCACGTCGCCCAACGTCATCCAGTCCTCACCGGCCACGCCGTCCACGAAGAACTCCCGCTCCAGATCCCAGATGGTCAGCCCGTAGGTGGCGGGGTCGAGCTCGGGATGGGTGCGGGGCTCCTTCAGCCCCAGCGGGTCGAGGTCGGCGATCAGATGCCCCCGCACCCGGTACATGTTGATGAGGGTCTGGACGTGGACCTGCTTGGCCCGAGCCACATCGTCGTGCGGTCCGGGGTTGCGGTCGGGCCGCCACTTCACCGGTTCGTAGGGGACGTTGACCGCCTTGAACACGTCGGCGTAGAACCCGTCCGCCCCCAGCAGCAGTTCGTGGACCCGCTTCAGGAACAGGCCCGACTCCGCGCCCTGGATGATGCGGTGGTCGTAGGTCGACGTGAGGCCCAGCACCTTCGACACGCCGAGGTCGGCCAGCACGTGGGGATCGGCGCCCTGGAACTCGGCGGGGTACTCGAGCGCACCCACGCCCACGATCACGCCCTGGCCCGGCATCAGCCGGGGCACGGAGTGGACGGTGCCCAACGTGCCCGGGTTGGTGAGGGTCATGGTCACCCCGGCGAAGTCGGCAGGGGTGATCTTGTTGGTTCGGACCCGGCGGATCACATCCTCGTAGGCGGCGTGAAAGGCGCGAAAGTCCAGCGTGTCGGCGTTGCGGATGCAGGGGACGAGCAGCGTGCGGCTGCCGTCC
>DASUXN010000001.1:0-3704 GCA_036377875.1 Acidimicrobiales bacterium | reverse complement strand
GGGCGTCGTTGATCCCGTCGCCCACCATGGCCACGACCCGGCCGTCCTCCTGGAGGCGCCGCACCTCGGCCACCTTGTCGGCCGGCAGCACCTCGGCCAGCACCCGGTCGACGCCGACCTGGCGGGCGATGGACTCGGCCGTGCGCCGGTTGTCACCGGTGATCATCACCACGTCGACGCCCAGCCCGCGCAGGGCGGCCAGGGCCTCGGGAGCGTCGGGCTTGAGGGTGTCGGCCACGGCCAGGACCCCCCGCACCTCCCCGTCCCAGCCCGCCAGCACCGCGGTCTTACCCTCCGCTTCCAGCCGTTCGGTCGCCTCGACGAGGTCGTCAGGCACCCCGAGGCCGGCCTCGGCCATCAGGGAGCGGCGGCCCACGAACACGGTCGTGCCCGCGACCGTGGCCTTGACACCCTTGCCGGCCACGGCCGAGAACCCCGTCACGGTCGGGATGTCGAGCCCCCGCGAGCGGGCGCCCTCCACCACCGCCCGGCCCACCGGGTGCTCCGACCCGTCCTCCACCGCCGCCGCCCGGCTCAACACCTCGTCGCTGTTCCCGCCCACCACGTCGGTGAGGGCCATGTCGCCTCGCGTCAGGGTGCCCGTCTTGTCGAACACGACCGTGTCGATGCGCTTCGACCGCTCCAGGACCTCGCCGCCCTTGATCAGCACGCCCATCGACGCACCCCGGCCGGTGCCCACGAGGATGGCGGTGGGGGTGGCCAGACCGAGGGCGCACGGGCAGGCGATGATCAGCACGGCGACGGCCGAAACGAGGCCCTTGGTGGCGTCGCCCTCGATCCACCAGCCCGCCCACGTGGCCGCCGCCAGCAGCAACACGACCGGTACGAACACGCCGGCGACGCGGTCGGCCAGGCGCTGGACGGGGGCCTGGCTGCCCTGGGCCTCCTCGACCAGGCGCACGATCTGAGCCAGGGCGGTGGCCGACCCGACGGCCGTCGCCCGCACGGTCAGCACGCCCTCGCGGTTGAGGGTGGCGCCGGCGACGAGGTCGCCGACCGACTTGTCGACGGGCACGGACTCGCCGGTGAGCATGGACTCGTCGACGGCCGACGCTCCCTCCAGGACCTCGCCGTCGACCGGAACCTTCTCGCCCGGCCGCACCCGGACCAGGTCGCCGACCCGCACCTGGGACACAGGTACGGTCCGCTCCTCGCCCCCCACCACCACCCGGGCCTCCTTGGCGCCGAGCTCCAGCAGCTTGCGGATGGCGCCTGACGCCCGTCCCTTGGCCCGGGCCTCGAAGTACCGGCCCAGCAGCAGGAAGGCGATGATCACCGCCGCGGTGTCGAAGTAGTGGTCGGTGTGGGGATGGGTGAATGCCACCTGGTAGGCCGAGTAGGTGAAGGCGGCCAACGTGCCGATGGCGATGAGGGTGTCCATGTTGGCGGAGAAGGTCCGGGCCCGGACGGCGGCCTGGTGGAGGAACGGCCATCCCGCCCAGAACTGGACCGGCACGGTGAGCCCGAACGCCCACCACCGGGCCCACTCGTCGTGCATGTACAGCATGGACAGGGCCATGACGATCAAAGCCAGCGGCCAGGCGACGATCAGGCGGCGGAGCCAGCCCCGCTGGGCGGCGGCCTCGTCGGTCGCGGCGTTGGGGCCACGCAGGTCCGTGCTCTCGTCGACCTCGGGCTCGACCGGGGCCAGCCCGTAGCCGGTCTTGGCCACGGCCGCCACGAGGTCGTCGACGCTCACGAGATCGGGGTCGAAGCGGACGACGGCCCGGTTGGTGGCCAGGTTGACGTGGGCCTCCTCCACGCCTTGCTGCCTGTTCAACGTCTTCTGCACCCGTGCCGAGCACGACCCGCAGGTCATGCCCGAGACCTCGAGCTCAATTTCGCTCGCGCTCACGAGGCCACGACCTTCTCTTCCGCCGCCGTCGGCCCGGTGGCGATGCGGTCGTAACGCAGGGCCTCCATGAGCTCGTCGACGATCTCCTCGGTGCGCCCGGCCCGCATGGCCGCGGCCACGCACGTCTCGAGGTGGTTGCGCAGTACGAGTCGGCTCGCCCGCTCCAGGGACCCCTGAACGGCAGAGAGCTGCTTCATGACGTCGGGGCAGTACTCGTCGTCGCCGACCATCCGGATCACGGCGTCGAGGTGTCCGCGGGCGGTCTTCAGCCGGTTGAGCACGGCGGTACGGGCGGCGTCCTTCATGCCACTCATTCTATACCCCACCCGGGGTGGGGTGGGGCACGCCGCTACTTGCACGCCCCCTGGTAGGTACAGAAGAAGGTGTGGCCGGTCGACTTGAAAGCGGCGATGTAGCCGAACTCGAACATCTGCGCCTCCCAGGTCGTCTCCGCTCCAGGCCAGTCGAAGGGGTCGGTGACGGCCAGGCCGGCGACGCCGCAGTGGCCGTTGATCGCCGCGTAGCGGGAGTAGATGGGCCCGGGGACGAGCACGTGCGCCCCCGTTCCTGCGCTCCACTGGATCATCCCGCCCTGGAACACCTGGATGGAGGGCTGGGCGCCGGCCCGGCAGTAGTTGATGCTGAAGGGGTCGGAGGTGGGGTACTTCAGCGGCCCGCACTCGTACCCCCAGTTCGACCAGTGCTCCCAGAACGCTCCGAAGGTCACGTGGGCCCGCCCGCTGTCCACCGACGGGTGCACGTAGATGGCGCTGGACGGGAGGCCGGTGTCGGTCCCACCGCCGAAGACCTGGTACTGCCCGCCGCCGCAGATGCCTGCCGGGGTGCCCTGGTAGCGACCGAGGGTGGGTGCGCCGCCGAGGGACAGCCACTTGGCCTTGATCGCACCCGACGTCGCCTGGGGCGGAGTCACCGACGGGCACTTGTAGAAGCGCTCGACGGTGTGCATCCCGCCCGAGGAGTCGTATGACACCCCGAAGCCGACCACGTTGACGTTGGCCCGCAGGATGTTGGCCCGGTGGCCCGAGCTGTTCATGAGCTCGCGGTGGACCTGGGCGACGGTGCGCTGACCGTAGGCCACGTTCTCGCTGCGCAGCGAGCAGTCGTACCAGGGCATGTTGGGGTCGTGCTCGAAGGCGACCGTCTTGACGTGTTCCGACCAGGCCCGGGCGTCGCTCTGGAGGCGACCGTCCATCTGGAGGGGGGCCACTCCGGCCGCAGCCCGGTCGTTGTTCACCAGCGAGAGCAGCTCCAGCTCGTCGTCCTTGCCGGCCTCGGCGCGGGCCGGCCCCATCGGCAGGAGGGCGGCGGCGAGCGCGACGAGGACGGCTACGGGGACGCGCTTCACTGGCCTGCCTTTCTGCGACGAGAGCTGCGGTGGCGGACGAAAGGGGTTCGCCCAAGCCCAGCGGTTGGTTCGGCTAGGTCGCCCGGTGGGCGACAAGAGCCGTGTCGGCGCGGCCTGATCTAAAGCTCAATAGGGCGTTCGACTCATTCGCCCCAGAGCGGCGGGGGAGGGGAGGGGTCTAGGCGGAGGTGGGCTGGGAGTTGAGCAGCTCGGCCCGCTCCCGCAGCAGCCCTACGACGAGGTCCCGCATGGAGAACACCCCTACGAGGTTCCCCGCGTCGTCCACCACGACCAGGTGGCGGAAGTTCTTCTCTCGCATGAGCTTGGCCGCCTCGACCACTTCGGTGTCGGGAGAGGCGGTGAGCAGCTTCTTGGCGATGCAGTCCCGCACCGGCACGAGCTCCCCGTCGTCACCGCCGGCGATGACCTTGAGGGCGTCGCGATCGGTGACGATGCCGGTCG